>CABWKN010000092.1 GCA_902505605.1 Candidatus Guanabacterium sedimentis | reverse complement strand
ATCAAAGAGTCCGACGAAGAGTCCTTTACCACCACTAACGAAAGGGGACGGTTCCGTTTCTCGCGACTGTTAGCCTTTGCAGTTATCTTATGGGCGGGGGATAAAGACTTCTGGAAGAGCAAACCTTACACCGAGTGGACGGAGAAAGAGGTGGAAAAGATGCTCACCGACTCCCCCTGGGTCAAGAAGTGGTATTACGACCCCAGCCGCTACTCTGCCATGCGGGCGCCCGACCGTCAGGAAACCAGAGATCAGAGGTCAGCCGGCTCCCTCAGCTCCCAGATGCCGACCCAGCCCTTCACACTCCTGATAGCCTGGAGCAACGCTCAGCCCTGGAAGGCAGCCGTTATGCGCAACCAGCAGCTCGCTACCGGGGAATCTAATCCCGAGCGGGAGAAGGCGTTCATTGAAGGGGAGGAGCCCCTCATCAGAATCCAGGTGATGAGCACCAACCCCCGTCTCCTGAGGGAGCTCACCACTGAACAGCTCCAGGAAAGCACCTATCTGGAGGTCAAAGGAAAAGATAAGGTGAAAATCCCCATCGCTCGCTACGCCGCCCCGGACAAGGACAACCCCAATGTCGCCCTCTACATCTTCCCTAAGGAGTATGAGGGAAATCCGTTACTCACACCGGAGGTTAAGGAGATATCCTTCCGCACCAAGATATCTAAAGCTGAAATCAAGGTCAAGTTCAAGACCAAGGATATGAAGGTCAACGACCAGATAGAGTGGTAACCCTCCCTCCTTGCTGGAAAGATAAAAATGGGGAAGGGACTCCCCCTTCCTTTAGGAGATAGCAACCCTTCCCCGAAGAAAAAAGCAATCCTTATCTAAATCAACCTTTACCTTTCTCCCCCCCAATCTCTCCAGGGATAAAAAAAGCCCGGGAGATTGTACATCTCCCGGGCTGAGTTCTATCCCAGATTAGAAGCTATAACGCACAGCAAACCTGAGGGCTCGGGCACCCAGGGTGTAAGGGAAGCGAGCATCCAGGTAGTTGGCACGGTCGACACGCTCATAAGAGCGGAGCACAGGAACATTGTTAAACAGGTTGAAAATATCAATTATCCCGTGGAGCCTCCCAGGACCTAAGTCAAAGGTCTTCTCAAGCCGCAGGTCAAGGCAGTAGTAGGTGTCGTTATACTCTTTACCAGGCGTGTAACAATCGATTTGCTCTGTATCATAATAGTAGCCGTACCACTTGGCGTATGGGAATACATCGTTGCGGGGGAAACCTGCGCGCGTGTTGAAGAAGCCACCCAACCTGATTCCGTAGGGGAGCTCGTAGCTGCCGGTCAGCTTCAGCATCCAGGGGATGTTATCCCCATAGATTCCGCCATCTTTCAAACCCACATCCTCCGGAATATCGACGCTCTCACCTTGCAGCCCCTTGGTCCAGTGCCGGGAAGCCCGTCCAATGGTAAGGGCCGCGCTGCCCATCCACTTGTTGCTGTAACGCTTGGTGAGAACGATATCCACCCCGCTGTACTGGGTGTAGTAGTCGTGCCAGTTGGTGCGCTCATCTGCAGTATAGTCGTCGTAACCGCCCGGTTTATTCCAGTGGTACACAGTCCCGGTGTAGGTCTGCCCATCGGGTGCGGTGTAGCTGACATCTTCAGGTGCCCAGTCATCGAAGCTGATGTAGTCGCTCCAGTCGGGGAGGTAATACCAGATCCAGGTGTAGTTGTCAATGTATCGGTAGTGGTAGCTGACGGTCAAAGCCAAATCTTCCATCAGCTCCCGGTCAAATCCACCCAGTATCTCCCAGGTGCGGCCAGCCCCATATCCTGGGGCGGTGCGATATTCATCGGCTTTGGCCATGGGGTTTGCCGGGTCATAGTTGTAATACCGCAAGGTAAGCTCTTCGGGGACATCCACATGCACGTTACCATTCAGGTCATCCCACCACCATCTGCTATAAATACCACCGATTACATTCCCCCAACCGCCTCTCCAGGTGCTGGGCATCTCGCTGTAACGGGCGACATTGAATCGGACGGCGGTCTTCCCATCTCCGGTGAGGTCGTAATTGAGCCCGAAGCGGGGGTTGAAGTCCTTCCACTCGAAGCTTTTGTCAATCCCCGGGTCGTATACGCTGGCGGCATATATATCACCATAGAAGTTGCCTGGAACCTCGTTAGGTTTCCGTCCACCCGTGGATGTGTCATATCGGAAACCAACATTAATGGAGAGCCTCTCTCGGGAGTAGGTGTCCTTGAAGTAGATGCCGGTCAAGCGAATGAATTCATCATAAATCGTGTACCCCGGTAACATGTAGACGTAATTTCTCCTGGTCCCCTCACCATAGTAGGCGATGCTCATCCCTTGCGGGTAGGTGGTGATCGATGTAACCGCCGGACGTCTGTGCTGGAAGCCAATTCTGAACTCGTGGGAACCGCCTAAGAGCTCATCCACATAGATGTTGTTGTCGAGGTCAAACTCGTGCTGAGGTCTGGTGGTGTCGTAGTCGTACTGAGCCACATACCACAGCTTGTTGGCATCGCGGTCCCTGATGGCCTGTCGGGTTTCCAGCCACTCCATATCCTGAGGCGCCAGGTGGAAGTAACCATCAAGGAAACCGTAGCGGAACGATGTGAAGAAGTCGGGGTTCCAGTAGTGCTGGTCGTCAACCCGATAGTAGGGGGAAGGACCACTCTGCACATGATAGGCATCGGGGTCGTCCTGCGGGTTGGTACCATTGCTCCTTGAGCGGGTGGGCCAGTTCTTATCACCCCACTGGTAGTAGAAGGAGAACTGATTGTCCTCCACCGGTCTCCATATCCACTTGATGTTGAGGTTGGTGAGTTTGGTGGTCCCAAAAGCGTATTCTCCTGAACCTGGTGGGTATTCCACCGGGAAGTAGCGACCGATTCTGGCTTCTTGAGCCGAACCCCAGAACCACATCCTATCCCTTAGTATCGGTCCGCCGATGTCAACACCGTAGTCGGTGTTTCGCTTGATTCTCATATCGTGGGGGTCCAGACCCCGCTCCATCGTCTCCGGACGTTTGGTCTGAAGATTCTCATCAACATAGTAAAAGCCACCCTGCCCGTGGAACTCGTTCCCGCCGGTTTTGGTGACCAGGTTGACGGTTACCCCGCCGCCACCGCGGGAGGTGATGTCAAACCCGCCGGTGGTTACTTGAATCTCGGCAAAGGCGTCGAAGTTGTAGTAAGTAGGAGTGGACCCCATAGCTGCGTGCTCAGTGATCAGACCACCGTCCATATGGTAGAGGGTCTGACCGCCGGGCGAACCATGGGCGCCGAAGCCGGTCTGCTGACCGCTCTGGTCACCACCAACATTGGGTCGCTGCACCACCACCCCCGGGGCTTTATCGAAGATGACCCAGGGGTCGCGTGCGTTGGGGATGCCCGCCAGAACCTCTTGCCCGAAGTTGGTAGTGATCTCGCTCCTCTTGAGGTCGACCATCTCCGCCTCGGCTACCACAGTGATGGCTTCCCTTACCGCGGCTATCTTGAGTTCTACATTAATCGTGGCGGTGAAGGCGGTCTTCAGCTCAACGCCCTCTCGCACAAACGTCTCGAAACCCTCCAGCTCAAAGGTGAGGGTATAGGTACCGATTTCCAGTGCCTTAAAGCGGTATTTTCCGGTCTCAGTGGTGTAATAGACCATAGGTGCCATGGGACCCTCAAGGGTGACCGTCACCCCTGGCAGCACAGCCCCGGTCTCGTCCTTTACCGTCCCCTCAATGGCGGCCATAACCCCTACCTGAGCCAGAGCAACTCCGCCCACAAGAGAGAAGATCATTAGAAAGGTTAACACCTTACCCCAAACATGTTTCATTACATGTTCCTCCTTTTTTAAAATTGGGTTTTAAGGTAGAAAATGAAGTTACTTAGTGAACATCACCCCCTTTCCTTAAGTAAGAATAAAAGCGTGTCTCTGAAAATTTAATAGAGTTGAAAGAGAAGATATGTTTATATAAGCAACATCACCCCCTTTACCTAACAGAAAAGGCTAAAAATTCCCTAAGTGATATATATTTAGCATAACTGTGACCCTTAAGTCAAGACTTTTTTTGCTTTTTTCGAAAATGAGGGAGTTCTTAAAAATTAGTAGGGAGTTAACTCAAATGATAGGCAACAGTTCTTTCAAAGGCTTAATCTCCCCCCACTCTCTTTTTCAACTGATTTATCCTTTTTTCAATCAGCTCTATATCCTCGGGGCTGAGGAGGTCTTTGTTTGTGAGGAGCTCTTGATACAGCTTTAATGCCTCCTCCCATTTTTGCATTCTGATGTAAAGCAAGGCTAAGTTAAGGGCGGCATCGATATTCTGCGGGTCGTAGTAGAGGGCTCTCTGGAAGTTCTCCAGCGCAGCCGGGAGGTCGTTGTTCAAAGCCCTGATAATAGCCACTCCATTGTACGCCCTGGACATTTTGTCATCGTAGCGGAGCGCGGTGTGGTAGCTTTGCTCCGCTTTATCGTATTCCTTTTTGGCATACCAGCAGTTGCCAAGATTGTTATGGATGGAGGCGTTGCTGGCGTCAAGCTGGAGAGTCTGTTGGAATATCTCCATTGCCCTATCGATGTCCCCGCGGTAGAAATAGCTGATACCCAGGAAATTCAGAGAGTCTATGTCTTCGGGATAGAATTTAAGGGCGTTTTCCAGTGTCTGGATGGAGCGGTCGATTTCCCCTATCTTTTGCAGGTAAAGCCCCAGGTTTTTTCTTATGTCGTTATTATCAATATTCATCTCCACTGCTTTTTCCAGAATCTTGATTCCCTTCGCCGTCTCTCCGGCGGTATTGTAAGTCATGGCTAACTGCATGTAGGCGGCGCTGAAATCGGGCTGAAGGGATATGGCCTGTTCAAACCATTGGATTGCCTCCATCGGTTTCCCCTCCATAACGGCGATCATCCCCTTATCAAAGGCACTAGCCACATGAAGGAGGTTTTTGGGGTCCTTCTCCGGCACAGAGTAGGTCGAAAAATCCTTGGTGGGGGGGACTGTCCCCGACAGATAACCGAGGGAGCGGAGTTTAGCCCTCTCCTCCGAACTGAGAGGGGCCAGGCTGGTCTTCTCCTTCCTTGCCACTTGCAGCTTATCAATTGTGTTGTGGTAGCTGTTAAAATATTTTTCCCACAATTTGGGAGATGTTCGGGCTATATTGTTTTTTTCCTGGAAGTCTGTCTTCAGGTTGTAGAGCTCTGGAAGAGGAAGGTCAACCAGCTTCATATTCTCCTCTATTATCCCTCTCACGGGAGCCCATCTTCTGGTGTAAGTGTTAGTGAGGGTTTCCAGGTAGAGGGGTCGGTGGGGGAGGGAAGAGTCTTTCAGCAGATGGTCTTTCAGGGAGAGCCCATCCTGGATCGAGGGTTCCTTCCAGCCGAACCAATCGATTACGGTGGGCATAATATCCACCAGGCTGACCGCCTCCTGGCTCCGGCGGTGCTTCAGCACTGCTGGCTGGTGAATGAAAAGGGGGATATGAACGGTAGTATTATAGATGAAAGTGCCGTGGGTCTCCTCCCCGTGGTCCCCTAAGCCTTCCCCGTGGTCAGCGGTGATGATAAACAGGGTCTCCTCCAGCAGCCCCTGGGACTCCAGCAGTTGGTGGAGCTTCCCTATCTGCTCATCGGCAAAGGCTATCTCGCTGTTATACAGGTTTCCGTATTTCTGCACCAGCCGCTGGGGCGGAGTGTAGGGGAGGTGAGGGTCAAAAAGGTGAATCCACATGAGCCAGCGGCTGTCGGCGGCGCTCTTAATCCATTGAATAGCCTGCTCCATGGTCTCGTCAGCGGGGCGTTCGGAATAGATGAAGATAGCAATCGACTCCTGGCTGATGTATGCATCATCGTACAGCTCGAAGCCCTGGTCCAGGCCGAAGCTCGAGTCCACCGGAAAGGCGCTGACGAAAGCGGTGGTTCGGAAACCATTCTGCTGGGCTATTTCAGCCAGGGTGATCACCTCCGTCCCCAGCCGGAAGGGACCGTTATCCCTCACGCCGTGACGCGGGGGATAAAGACCGGTGAGCAAAGAGCAATGAGCGGGGAGGGTGAAGGGTACCGGGGTATAGGCCCTGTCGAAGACGATGCTGGAGCGAGCGAGCTTGTCCATAGCGGGGGTGTAATCGACCGAGTCATTGTAAGCACCCACATGGTCCGCTCTCAGGGTATCGATGGTGAGGATTAGGCAGCGAGAAGCACGGCTGGATGGATTTTTTATGGAGAAGGAAGGCTCGGTACCTCTCAGCCCAGGGGTGAGAAGCAGGCAAAGAAGAACCAGCAAGGGAGCGAACCAGAGGTGAAGCGTCCTTCTGTTCATAGGATTGATTACACCAGCATAAAGGATTTTCTCAGGGCTGTTTAATCACATCCCCCCCTCATCGGGCAAATAGATGGTGAAAGGAGCGTTCAGGCAGGGACATCGGTTGTTGACTCTCCGACTTGATTTTTTTTAGTCTCTCTTGAATCTCCTTTTGAGTGGGGTCTAACTTCAGGGATTCCTCCAGCAGTTGGATGGCTTTCTCTGTCTGCTTCAAATTATAGTAGATATAAGACAGAATGTTGAGCAATGGGGGGTATTTAGGTCGCTCCAACCGGAGTCGTTCGTAATAGCGTCTGGCTTCCTGATAGTCATTTTTATATAGGTATGCCTGACCCATGAGCTCTAACAGGGCGGGGTGGCGCGGGGATTTGACCAGAAGGGGGCTGGCGCGCTCAATCAATTCGTCGTATCGCTGGCTCAACAAAAGTAGCCTGCAGTAGTCAAGATTGGCGGAGAAGTGCTCGGGATTCTTCCTCAAAACCGCCATGAGTCCTCTTTCGGCATACTCATAGTCTCGAGTATTCATATAAAGCTTAGCCCGGAAGTAATCGTATTGGGGGCTGTCATAAGGGATAATAGCCTGATTGTAACTCCAGCACTCGGGCTCTGGCTGGGAGGCCAGCTCGAAATCTGCCCGGGCGTAGGCTTCTACCACACCTTCGCCAGTGGTCATGTTTTTCAAGAATATATCCAGGGAGGCTTTCCCCGCACTCAATTTCTCCAGATTTAACCTTTGATAGAGGGTAATCACCAGGGCGTTGCTGGGTACTAATTCTGCCAACGATTCCTCTACTCTGCTCACCATCTTCCCCCTCTGGGAGATCTCATAGGAGAGGAGATAATTGGAGGCCTGCTCGGGAGTTATCTCATCGGGGAAGAATATCTGATAAAAGGCTATCATCCCCTCTTCCCGGGAAAACATGTTATCCACTGAGGGGGAGATAGCCAGGTCTTCAAACTGGAAAGCCTTGACCCTTTGACTGCTTTCTCCCTCCTCGGAGATGCGGGTTATTTTCCTGACCAGGTATAAATTTCCTATCAGAGGCACCTCAGCAGGAAGGGGAGGAATGACGAGCTCAGCCGAGGTGGTAGCAATCTCCTTGCTCACATTGTTCCGAAGCACCAGGTCGAGGTGAAAGTTGCCGGGGATTAACGCCCTTCTGAACATCAGTACCATGGGACGGTAGCGAATCTGCTCAAACTTAGCCTGGTCAAGATAGATGTCCTCAAGCCCATAAGAGAAAGCATCGACGACCTTCTCCTCCTCATCCTTGACCGTGCCGTTGAGGTCCAGATTGATGAAGTACTGTTCCTCGTACTTGCCGACCTCCAAATCCTCTGGCTTAATCTCAAGGGCTATGTCGTAGAAGACATTGCCGGTGGGAGAGGCAAACCATCTGACGAGATTCTCTATGGTCATAGTCCTGAAGTACACCTCCACCTCCACCTCGGCTTTGCCTGTGAGGGTGGCATCCACATAGTTCTTTCTACTCTCCTCCTCTAAGTTGCGGGCTCCCCATATGTCGCCTATCATTTGTTCAGATTCCATTCCCGCTGCTGATGACCCGAAGGTCCCATACCCCCCTGAGCTGGGTAGATAGCTCCAGGCGGCATGGGCGATGTCATACCCCAGCTTGCTGAGGAATTGAAATTGAGTCTCCTCATCAAGAGGCTGAACTTCCGGTCCTGGCTTCAGCAGTCGATAAGCGGTATCGGTCAGTGGACGATACAA
The DNA here is from genome assembly GCA_902505605.1 of Candidatus Guanabacterium sedimentis. Taxonomy (GTDB): domain Bacteria; phylum Acidobacteriota; class B3-B38; order Guanabaribacteriales; family B3-B38; genus Guanabaribacterium; species Guanabaribacterium sedimentis. The sequence continues at coordinate 4,184 of CABWKN010000092.1, read as the reverse complement.
TCGATAGGGGGGCATACCATCCTTCATGTAGAATATGAGATAAAAGCCCGGAGGTAGCTTGTACTGGGTGTTGCTTATATACTGCCACAGCTCCATGGCATGGTTATAAAAGCCGTCCTCAAATGGGACCCTGAGGGCAGGCTCTCCTAAAGTGATATAGATTCTCCCCCGGTCGGTCCTCCAGCCCGGCAGGTAGGTTTCCCTTCCCAGGTATTTATTGGCATACTCCCATCTTTTGTAGTGCTCCTCCTTGAACTCATTCTTCTTGGTTCCCGGAGTGGGGTCTCTCGCCAGCCAGAATCTCTCCATAAACAATTCCCGCTGTTCGTCGGTCTTGAGCTGGAGGAAGCCCTGATTCTCGTAGTCGGAGATGATATACGTTACCTCGTCAAGCCACTTCTGATATTTGCCGGGGAGCTCTTTTCTCAGCTTTTTGAAATCTAACTTCTGTTTTTCTTTAGTTTGACCTTCAACTCCTCCGGCTGGAGCAGCGCTGAAGGAGTGAGAGAAGAGGACGCTCCCAAAAGCGAAAAGTGACAGCAAAATGCAGATAGCCCCCCATGGCTTCCTTTGCCGAATAGCTTTTATTACAAAAGTAGTAAACATCTCCATTAGTTAAATTTTATGTAAAATAAGCCGAGTTGTCAACCGGTTTCTTATTTTTTCCTTCTGAGGGACAACACTCGGAAGTCCCCCCACCCAGAGTGTCGTCCAAGGGAGCCTCTTTTTACCTTGCAGCTCACCCCGCGGGTTTGATTTATTAATGTTTATCATTTATAATCTCTCTAAGGTTTAGGAGGGAGCAATCATGTCCTCACCAGTGGGACATTCTCTCACGGGGATGATTCTTTATCTCAGCTATAATAAGTGGGGCTCCCTGTGGAGCCACAGGAATGAGATACTCCTCTATATCTTTTTTGCGGTGGCTGCCGACCTTGACTTCATTCCCGGTCTTATCGCAGGAGATATTTACAGGTATCATCATGGTCCTCTGCACAGCATCTTTTTTGCGCTGCTGTTCACCTTGCCCTTTAGTCTTCCCCGGCTGAAGAGAGGGCCTAAGAGGTTTCTGAGCTCATGGGGTATTTTCTTCTCCCTATATTGCACGCATCTCTTTGTAGACTTCTTCACCATAGACCGCCGCTTTCCCTATGGGTCGCCTCTACTATGGCCGATATGGGATAGATATATCAGCTCCCCCTTCACTTTTCTGCCGCCGGTCTATAAGGAGTCGTGGGCTGCTCTTATCAGCCTCAACAATCTGCACACCATGCTGATTGAAGTGGCAATTTTCCTCCCCTTGTTGCTCCTCATTTATTGGTATAGAAAAAGCAAGGGCGAAAAAAGCCAATCAACGGAACACCATGATAAGTGATAGACCAAAGCTTCGCCAAGAGCTCATCATAAGCCAGATTGACGAGGCTGGACAACCCTCCTATGTGATCAAAGACCCGCTCACCAACAACTATTTCCGCTGTGGTGAGTATGAATATTTCATCGCCAGGCAGTTGGATGGGAGAACCCCATTGTGGGAGTTGCAGCTAAAGTTCAACCGGGAGTTCTCCACCCCCATGCCTATCACCTCGCTGGAGGAGTTCATCAACCAGTTACAGTCTCTCGGCTTTATTGATGAGGAAGCTCCCGAAAGCCGACCGCTGCTGGAGAAGATAGCCAGGGAAAGGAGGCGCCCCCTGCTGCAGCGCCTCCTCTTCATCAAGCTGAAAGCCATCAACCCCGACCGCTTTCTCACCTGGTTGGTGGGGCATGTCCGCTTCATCTTCACTCCTTATTTCGTTACCTTCAGCCTTTTGTTGATGCTGGGAGGGGCGGGAGTGTTCATAGCCAATGCGGGAGAAATCTGGGAGGGAATGCGTCAGCTTTACCATCTGCGAAACCTTCTTCAGTTCTGGCTGGTTATATTCCTCCTCATCAGCCTTCACGAACTCGCCCATGGGATGACCTGCAAACATTTCGGAGGGGAAGTAAACGATATGGGTTTTCTTCTCCTCTACTTTCAGCCCTGTTTCTATTGCAATGTCAGCGATGCCTGGCTCTTCAGGGAGAGGCGCCAGAGGATGTGGGTTTCCTTCGCTGGTATATTTTTCGACCTTGTTCTTTTCTCATCCGCAGCCATTCTATGGAGGATTTCAGCCCAGGAGACCTGGGTAAATCATCTCTGTTTGGTGGTCATGGTGGTGGCCGGGGTGGGGGTGCTCTTCAATCTTAACCCGCTCATTAAGCTGGATGGCTACTACCTGCTGAGCGACTACCTCTTGCGTCCCAACCTCCGCCAGCGAGCCTTCGGTTATCTCCGCTCGATCATCAGCCCTCACAGGGAGGAAGTGAACAAGAGGGATAAAAAAATATATCTGAGCTACGGATTGCTTGGCGGCACATACTCAGTAGCCCTTATTGGATATCTAGCGTATAAAGCGGGAAAGTTTTTCATAGATAGATACTATGGGGCAGGCTTAATTCTATTTTTAATCTTGCTTCTGTTAGCTTTTCAGGATATTCTAAGGGGGGGAGTTGCTAAGCTGCTTCCCCGTCCTGAGAGGGAAACAAAAAGCCCCATGAAAAGAAGTAAAAAACTGGCTGTCACCCTCATCGTTCTCATAGGAGGAGGTTTGCTGCTCGGTCTGGTGAAAATGGAACTCCGGATTTCAAGTGAGAGCCAGCTCATTCCGGTGGAGCGAGCCATAATCCGGGCCGAGGTGGAAGGAATTCTCGACCAGATACTGGTGAAGGAAGGGGATAGAGTCCAGCAGGGGGAGGTTGTAGCCGCCATCTCATCCCGCGAGTATGAGATGGAGATAAAGAGAAACCAAGCTGAGCTGGCTGAAAAAAGAGCTAACCTCCGAATGCTCGAAAGAGGTCCCCGCCCCGAAGAGATCGACCAGGCGAGGAAGAGAGCAGAGAAAGCCCGCACCAAGGTAGAATTCGCTACCAAGGAAGTGGTAAGGGTGGGAAAACTTTATCAGGAAGAGCTGGTGTCCGATAAGGATATGGAAGAGGCGCAGCAGAATTTATCCCTCTACAGCAAGGAGCTGGAGGAGGCTCAGGCTGACCTTAACCTTCTGTTAGCGGGCTATAGAAAGGAGAGGATAGAGGCTGCCCAGGCAGAAATCGAGCAACTGCAGGCATCCTTGGATTACTTTTTTAAGAAACGGCAGCTGACCGAGGTGGTCTCCCCCATATCCGGGGTGGTCACCACTCGGTTAGTTGAAGAAAGGGTCAAGGAGTATCTGGAAGAAGGGGGAGAGATCTGTCGGGTAGAGAACTACTATACTGTGCGGCTGGAGATAGCCGTCCCCGAAAAGGAGATCGCCGATGTGAAAGCGGGAAGCAAAATAAAGTTCAAATGCCGCAGCTTCCCCGCCAGGAGCTTCTATGGAACAGTGAGCTCCATCGCCCCGATTGCCGCCAAAGGGGAAAGGTCTCAGGTAGTAAGGGTCATCAGCCAGATATCGAACCCCACCCTGGAATTAAAGCCCGGAATGACCGGAAATGCTAAAATATATTGCGGCAAGCGGCGGTTGATATTTATCCTCACCCGTCGAATTATAAGGTTCCTCCGCACAGAGCTATGGTGGTGAGCATAAAAAAAGACCACTCCTTCCAGGGAGTGGTCTTTCCGCACTATAATTAATAAATAAAATCTAACGGGAGCCTGAGCTATTTAAAGCAGCGATTTAACCCATGGCTATGGCTGCACGGGTGGGAGCAATTCTCTTCTCCAGGCGCTCTACATTAAGTTTTACCACCTTTTTTGTGCTTTTCTTGGCCATTGTTTTTCACCCCTTTTTTCTTTAGAAAGAGAATTAACCCATGGCTATAGCTGCACGGGTAGGAGCAATTCTTTTCTCCAGACGCTCTACATTAAGTTTTACCACCTTTTTTGTGCTTTTCTTTGCCATTGTTTTTCACCCCTTTTTTCTTTGGAAAGAGAATTAACCCATGGCTATGGCTGCACGGGTGGGAGCAATTCTTTTCTCCAGACGCTCCACATTAAGCTTTACCACTTTTTTGGTACCTTTCTTTGCCATTGTTTCTCACCCCCTTCCTCTTTAGATTTCTCTCGGCTTAAGGGGAAAGATACGTTCCACATTAGCTGGAGGAATCTGGTATGTCATATCAGCAAGAAGAAAAAACTTATCTGAAGATCATAAAACAAAATGAAGCGC
>CABWKN010000091.1 GCA_902505605.1 Candidatus Guanabacterium sedimentis | reverse complement strand
GATGGTGTTTGTCAACTATTCTCTATCTTAATCTTTAAAATTATCACTTAGTCAAGAATTTAATAGCTCATTTTTCCGCAACTACCACCAGAGACAGCCCGAAAGTGAGGTGAAGGAGGTCTTCCAATTTCAGTAAGGGTGTTAGCAAATTAAAAATATGCAGTTGATTTGAAGGAAATCTCTTTTTGCGAAAAATCTTTCCATTTACAAACCAGCCCACCGCACCGAGAGCATTGATATAAAATGATTTCAAGATTTTGAGATTGGCTCTTTGCAATTTTGTATTAATCTCTTTTTTGCTGTATCTTCTGAAGTGATTGAGGCTTTCATCTAATGGGGAGTAAAGGGAAGGGTGTGCTGGCACCAGCAGAATTAACCTGCCACCAGGAGCAAGCAATGAGGTCAGGTGTTTGATAGCGGTTACATCATCCTCAATGTGCTCCATCACATTAATAGCAACTATAGTATCTATTTCTCTCTCCTTCCATTTTATACCCGGGTTTTCCCTCAAGTCATATTTTTCAATCATCAATGTAGGACACTTTTTAAAGCGTCTTTTTAAAATATTAACATATTTGTCGGATAATTCAGTAGCTATTACTTGCCGTTTAGGAATCAAATAGTGGGTTATATTTCCTATCCCAGCCCCCACTTCTAATATCCTGGTTCCCAGGTGTGGTTCAATACGCCGGAAAATATACCTGTTATATTTGGAGGATTTTGTCAAGGCAAATAGCGCTTCGGTGCCTACATCGAAGCCCTGAAATTTCCCCCAAAGCAGCCAGTATAAAGCGATAAAGCCATCCCGCCAGGTTATCTTCTTCCCTTCGGCGTGTTCCCTTCCCGCATAGGAAATGGGCACCTCATATAATCTGAGCCTCCTTTTTAAAACATTGGCGGTAAACTCTGCCTCAAAACCGAAGCTGTTGGACTTGATGTCCATGCCTTCGAGTATCTCCGTTCTGAAGGCTTTGTAACAGGTATATAAATCTGTCAAAATTGTGTTATATAATAGATTGGCAAATAGGTTGATTATCTTATTGCCTAAGTAATGGGTGAATAGAAAAACCCGATGCTTCCCCAGGAAGCGAGAACCATACACCACATCTGCTTTATCCTCAACGATTAGCTCAATCAGTTGGGGGTAATCGTCGGGAGAATATTCTAAGTCGGCATCTTGAATAATAACAATATCCCCGGTTACCGCCTTTAATCCGGTTCTTAAAGCGGCTCCCTTGCCGCGGTTTTCGGAATGAAACAGCACCTTGATCACATTGAATTCGTCTTCCATTCCATTAATTTCTGTGAGGTACTCCCGGGTCCCATCGTCAGAGAAATCATCAACAATAATAATCTCCTTTAAAATCGGAACCTTCACCACATTTTCAATAATTTGCCCAATGGTATAAATCTCATTATACACAGGCATTACCACAGAAAGTTTAATCCCTTGAAACTTGGGTAGATTCTCTATTATCCTATCCTGACCTTTCTATTTTGTAAAATAGTCCCTTTAATTTCTCTGTGCCATCTTCACTCAAATTTGTCTCCCACCCTATTTTAGCATAAGACAAGAGCCTGATGATTATATTACCAGTCTTTCAGATAAAGCCTGAATAATCTTCTGTGCCCTTGTTTCCTGATAAGATTAAAGTATCTTTCGATAGATGGAAGAAGGCTTTTATACGCAGGATGACTGGGGAAGCTCACAAGGTAAACTGGAATACCTTTTTTGAGGGTTAGCCATATGAAATTATAAGTTCTTGGATTCAAAGTTCCGTCAGAAAGAAAAAGGAAACTATATTTTTTTGACTTATCGTATCTTATCGGTTTAATCGAGCTTCTTGGTATATTTGATTGATAGTGTGAATTTGATAACGAAATATACACTCTTTTATCTTCTGCGTATCGTGTAAAATAATGCTCTGCAGTTATATGTATGAGCTCCGAAATAATTACCGCATTATTTGGGATATATTTGTTAATATTCTGGATGAGTTTAAACTGACTGTTACCAATCCAGGGTGATTTTGGCTGGGAATAATTCCAGATGACCATCTGCATTATGGTCATCAACAAGAGGCTAAATATGACTAAGCTGAATATAGACCCTTTGGTCAGGGATTTGAAAATACCCTTATCGATGAAATAGGTAGTGCCACAAGCGGCAAGAATCATAAGTAAAGAACCTCCTGGCAATAGGAAGCGGTCACTCTGATAATAAAAGAATGAGTACAAAACCAACAGGGAAGATACATATATGGATAAAAATATAAGCAATATCATTTGCTTACTATGTTCTCTCCTTTTTGAAAGGATGAGCAAACCGCCTCCTAAGATGAGAGGAATCATGGAAGTTGGATAAAGATGTCTTTCCAAACCTGTAAAGGCGAATAAATAAGCAATAAAATTCCCTCTTTTGTTATCTTGATTTGGGTAGCCAACATGTTGTGGGTGGGTAAAAAATTTAAAGGAGAAGCATTTGAACTTTCCAAAAATTTCAGGATACCGCATCTGATAACCTGTCCTTAAAGGGGAGTCAAAGGTGTAGAATTGATAAAGGAACAGCGGTATGAGAACTAAAATTATACCAAAAAGAATAAGGGTTTCCTTTTTTAAAAATGACCAAGCTTTAGATTTTTTCCCAAATAAGAACGAGATGAGAAGCGGAGGGATGAGTAAACAATTGGTCAGACGCACCAAAACGCTAAAACCTGCAAGGATACCTAAAAATAATAGGAGCAGCATCTGCTTTCTTGAATTAAGATAAATAACTTTTAATAACAACCAGCAGATGAACAAAGTGAAAAAAACAGACGAAGTCTCTGTCATAATATACTTACTGAAAGTTATGTTGAGTGGACAGAAGGCAACAAAAAGCGCCGCTATAAGGCCGGTAAATCTATTCCCCAACTCCTTGCCAATCAGATAAGCAAATACAATAGACAACATCGCAAAAAACAAGGAGCAATACACTGCATTATAAGGCTGGCTGCCAAAAATAACATAAAAGGGGATGATGAGCAATGGATAGCCAAAAGGATAGCTGGTAGGGTAATACTGACCGAAGAGCTGAAAACCGTATATATGGTTATGGTATAAGTTATAGGCTGATAGTGAATATTCAAGAGCATCTGGCCAGGGCTTTAAATCTGCCAAAGATAATGGGTCAACATATCTAACCCTGAAGGATAATATTAGAATGCACACCAGTAAGATAAGGTAAATATATTTTTTAAGCAATTTCATCAGCGAGACCAGCATTTAAACAAGGAATTGAATATAAATTCCCCTCCTCAGTTTATGCCAATAAACTTTTTTTGTGAGAAAAAATCATCTGCAAAATGTTTATGAATTATATAGTAGATGCGAAAAGAATGCAATAATTATTATGAATTGAGAGCGTCAAGAATTTTTTGTAAAAAGCATATAGGGGGTATCCTCCTTTCTTGTTTGGTTTTTCAAACTAAGAGGATACCCTATTTTTTCCCTTTTGCCCATCTCCCCTTTAAAATTAACACACAAAATTATACGCTCACTATCTCACAGGGAGAGGAATCGAGGGACTGAAGGGCATTCCGACGGAAGGGCATGAGATTGCTACGTTAGTGCGTCGCAATGTCGTTGGTGCAAAATGAAGCAAAATAAGGAGTTTCTTTAATTGCGGCACCTTCTATAAATGCTTGACGATACCATGATTTTTTAATATCATCCTCTCATCCAGCTGATTGGATGTAAGATGAAAGACAGACAAAAATCTCTCTGCCGGCTGAAAGGGAAAATCCTATGAAAAGCAAGTCCGAGGAAGAGCTTTTCGGGATTAATAAGAATGTCTTCTTTTTAGGCCTGATGAGCCTCTTCACCGACATAAGCAGCCAGATGATCTTCCCCCTGGTGCCCCTTTTTCTTTCCAATGTCCTGGGTGCGGGTAAGGGAATTATAGGTCTGATTGAGGGAGTGGCAGAGAGCACCGCCAGCCTGCTCAAGGTTTTCTCCGGCTGGCTTTCCGATAAGATGGGAAGAAGGAAGTTTCTGATCTTCGGAGGCTATGGGTTTTCGGCGGTGAGCAAGGTGATCTTCGCATTATCCACCATCTGGCAGCATATCCTCGTCGGCAGGTTCTTGGACAGAGTAGGCAAGGGTGTAAGAACCTCCCCCCGGGATGCTCTGATTGCCGATTCTATCAGTCGCCAGCGAAGAGGGGGCTACTTCGGCTTCCATCGCATGATGGATAGCCTGGGCGGTATCATCGGCACCCTTTTAGCTTATTTTTTCCTCAGCCAGTTCCGCTCCGATTACCGCCAGGTCTTTCTGATTGCCATAGCACCGGCTGTGGTGGCGGTGCTGTTTATCCTGAAGGTAAAGGAGAAGAGACCTCTCCCTGAAGGTATACAGAGGTTTCCATTAAAGGCGTTCCGTCTGGTAGATAAACGATTCAAGTTGTTTATCGCCATCAGCCTGTTGTTCAGTCTGGGGAACTTTAGCTTCGCTTTCTTCATCCTGAAAGCTGAGGAAGTGGGAGTTGCCGTCAGTCTGATTCCACTGGTCTGGCTTGTCTATAACATCGCCTTTGCGGTGTCAGCAACGCCCATGGGTGCGCTGTCCGACCGGGTGGGCAGGAAGAAAGTGCTCGCCCTCGGCTTCGCCCTTTTCGGCGTGGTGAGTCTGGGATTCCTGCTGACAGGTCGCCCTCTCTATGTCTGGGTGCTCTTTGCCATATACGGAGTGTTTATGGCTGTATTTGAGTCGGTATCCCGGGCGTTCGCCTCCGACCTGGGTCGTCCGGAGATAAGGGGAACTGCCCTGGGCATCTATCATACTACCGTGGGGCTGGCGGCTTTTCCCGCTAATGCCATCGCCGGGCTCCTGTGGCGAAGCTGGGGCTCCCTGGCAATATTCTCCTATGGGGCGGGGCTCGGCTTTGTTTCCAGCCTTCTCCTGTTTTTCACCATAAAGGAGGAGAACACCCCCACACAGGAATTTTAATCCTCAATAAAGTAGTCAGTATGTCTCCCGGGATTGCCTGTCTGCTTTGACAGGAGAAATCTTAACAGCCTTTGTTCCAGCCTATAGAGCTAAAGGGCAATTTACTTATTAGAGAAAAGCTTTAGTCTTTCTTTATATTATCAGCTGGTTATCCGGGGAGCGGCTCTCCCCGATGCTGGTAACATAGATGGCAGGCTTATCAACAACGGGACATTTATATTCACAGACACCGCAGCCGATGCACAGCTGGGGGTCCACCCGCGGCTGCTTCACCACAACCCTCTCTCCCTCGTGGTTTACCACCTCAATTTCCTCAAACCAGATCGCCTTCTTAGGCGTGGGGCAGTGCTCCTCGCAGACAATGCAGTTGGTCGCTAACGTGTAAGGAATGCAGCGGCTTTTATCTATAAACGCGGTGCCAATGTGAACCTTCTGCTTCTCCTCCAGAGGGAGCTTCTGTATTGCTCCCGTGGGGCAGACCTGACCGCACAGGGTGCAGTAGTACTCGCAGTAGCCCATCTTCATCATCAGCATGGGAGTCCACAGCCCCTCCAGCCCTGCCTGGAGGAGAGTTGGCTGGATAGCGTTAGTCAGGCAGACCTTCATACACTCCCCGCAGCGGACGCATCGGCGGAGAAACTCCTCCTCTGCCAGTGCTCCCGGAGGACGAATGAGCTGGGGATTAAAGCCTTTATACTCCCTGCCTACCCTCAGCAGAGGGACAGCCGCCAGCCCGGCTACCGCCGAGGTGATCAGTCTCCGCCTCCCCACATCAACATAGGGAGCGCCCTTCTTGCGCCTGGCGGGGAGGGCGAAGCTGATTGCACCCTTGGGGCAGCTCTTCACACAGTTCCAGCATAACACACACTCTGTGCTGCGCCAGCTGTCGGTACTGTGCGGCTCGGCTCCTCCTTCGCATGCTGCTACACAGACCATGCACTGCGTGCACTCTTTGCTCACCTCCAACCTGAGAGGGGTATAGCGGGACAGCACCCCCAGCAGGGCACCCAGGGGACAGAGGTGGCGGCACCAGTATCGGTGACGATAAAAGTTTAAACCGACTATGAGCAGGAAAATCAGCCCCAGGAAGACACTCTGCTGGAAAAAAGGCTGCTTGAAGGAGAGATAGTGCGCCTTCAGAAAGGAGTATACCGGCTCGGAGACCGTGGTTATCATGCGAATATCAGTAAAGTAGAGGAAGTTGAACACCGCTCTGGTGAGATAGTTTATCGCCGGGTTGATGCTTAACGCCAGCGAGCGGATAAACAGGCTAAGGGGGTCGAGCAGCCCCACCACCTGCACGGTGAACACCGAAGCCACCAGTAATCCAATCAGAATGAGATACTTCCAGCGCTGCGAAGGGCGATATTTCCCCCTTTCCATCTTCTTCTTTAGGGGGAGCTTTCTCTTTTTCAGCCAGCCGATAAAGTGATGGATGGTACCCAGGGGGCAGACCCAACCGCAGAAAAACCTTCCCAGCAGAAGGGTCATCCCCACCAGCACCAGTCCCCAGAACATTGCCAGGGGGAAAGCCGGCGGAATGCCATGAGCAGCCAGCAGGGAGGAAAAGAGTATCAGCGGGTCGAAGTCAAGAAACACCTTCACCGGATAGGATATGATGTCTTTGCCGTGATACTCTGTTTGAATCAGAAGCCAGAGAAAAAGGAGTAAGAAAACTATCTGACTAATGCGACGAAAATTCCTCATCGAGTCTCTTCCTCTTCAGGCATTGAGCAAGTACTTCCAAATAGAGGAAATAGCCGAGGGGGAAGGCTGGTGGCGAGGCTCAGGGGCTGAACTCCCTCAGAGCCTGACCCTCTTTATCTCCAAACCGCTCAGTTCCATACTCCCCAGCCCTCGTTCGTGTGCCAGCTTTATATAGCCCACTTCGCTCCCCTGCAGTCCAAAGAGGGAGGCGGCAAAGGAGTCGATGGCTACCTGGTCGGTCCCCACAGCAATCATATTGAGCACCTTCACATCGTTCAGACTTCCGCCCTGGGGACCATTGCGCAGGAGGATGCGCACGGCATCCAGCACCACCAGGTTCGGCTTGAAGAAGCCGGCTAAGTCGGCGATGCATTGGTGGATGCGCTGATGAAGCTTACCGCGGTTCCCTCCCAGCAAGCCAATCCAGTTCTTCAATCCGATAGTCAGGCGGCAGAGGTTATGGTGCTTGGCAATGGGTACATTGACCACCTTATCAACCTCAAGCGCCTCGGTGTACACCGACCACTGCTTGAGAACCTCACCCCCGAGGTTGGTAGTGCGGAACTTCCGCTCATCAACATAATAGACATCAGCTCCTGCCTCTTTTACCGCTTCCATAATCCCACTGCGAACATAGCAGCGGCGGGCATCGTTTATGCTGTTATCGAATACCTTGACCTTTTTGGCCCCTGCCTGATAGCACAGCTCCACCAGGGTGCGCATCACCTCGGGGTTGGTATTGGCAGCTTGCTCCGGTACCCGGTCCCAGCTCATGTTTGGCTTGAGCAGGACAATATCACCCCTGGAGATATACCTCGCCATCCCTCCCATGGTTTCCAGGGCGGCTCGGGTGGTCGGGGCCGGAGAGGTTCCCTCGGCAACGGCTAAATCGGGAGTTACCGGGGTCTGATTGTAAAGTGGTAGTCTCCCGGTAAAGGTGAATCCCGCCCCCAAACCCATAAGCAGCTTGAGGAACTGACGGCGGTCGCTCGAATGTTCCACCTTATCCTCCAACATGCAATAGTATTAGCTTACCTTATCTGTCTTAAAAGAGCGATGGCATGAGCCTTATCCACTGCCCCCACCACCAGAGCCACGGCATGGGTAGTCTTCAAGGCGGCGTAAAAACTCTCCTCCTTCTCCCAGAGTGAGATATGGTCAATCTCCCCGACAGAAGCAAACCCCTCCTCGTTCAAGGCTTCCTTAAGTTTGTGCCAGGCTTCCTCCGCATTGTCAGGGTTGGGATAGCGGGCGATGAAGAGCTTCACCTTCTCCCCAGGGAACTGGTACTCCCCATAGACCCCTGTACCCTCGGGACTGAGATGAAATATATCCCTATCTGATAGGTAGAAAAGCGCACTCACCCCCAGCAGACCCTTTACCAGGCACTCGCTCCGCTCTATTCTGTTCTTCTGGGGGAGAAGTTCAAGGGCAAGTGGTAAAGAAGCATGCACCCCCATCTTGGCAGATATCAAAGAGGCAAGGTGCCGAAGCGACTCCTCAAGCCTCATCTCCAGTGGGAATGCTTCCACGGTAACATAGTAGCTCCCCTGCCAGAAGTAAAGGTAGTTATCCTCCCCCACCCCTTCATTCCCAATTCCGGCGAGAAGGGGCTTCCTCATCCGATTCAGAGAGTAAATGCCGAAGGCGGCTTCCGCATTGCTCATGCGGTAGATGGTCAGCCTGAGGGATGCGCTGTTCCGGCGATATTCCTGGGCAATAGCTTCGGTGAACCCATACTCCAGAAATATCTCCGCTCCACCGTTTATGAGATTGTAAAGCTCCTCTCCAACATAGCTCTCGGTCTCAACTCTGGGCTGCCACGGCTTGACCTCATCTGCCCCGGGG
>CABWKN010000090.1 GCA_902505605.1 Candidatus Guanabacterium sedimentis | reverse complement strand
CCCACCAGGTTGAGTTCTCGGTCAAACTCCAATAATCCATCAAACATCTTATCAATCACCATGCTGGACAAATCATCCTTCGCCATAAGAGGGTTCAGCTCGGGACTCGCGGGAATAAGCTCAACAAGGGTATTCCCCCTCTTCTCTCGGGCAGGTCCGCAGGCTATATCCCATAAGGCAGCGGAGCTACTGCCTAAGATTATCGCCCCGGCAGCCCAGCCAGACCTCTTCAAAAAATCCCTTCTTGATATAGTCTTTTTTGCCATCGCTCCCTCTCATAATGTAATTTTTGCAGATATATAAATTTAAATAAATATACCATCTGCCCTCTGATTAATCAACTAAATAATAACAATGACCTCATTATTTTTCTTGACATCAGCCCTTTATTCCAGATATTATAGTAGAAATTTTGTAAATTAATAACATGAGGAGGTTAGACAGATGAAAAAAGTCGACCTTTTAATAGGACTGTTCCTTATAGCTGCATGCTTCTCTCCTATGGTCCTGGGTGCGGAGGAGGAAGAAGAGAGGGCAGCTCCGCTAATCCACATATTTAATGTTCCCACATCGCACACCCTCTCTCAAGGTAACTATTCACTTAGTCTCCTTTATAACAACATCGACCGCGAAACCCTCGATTTGGACATCAATCAGGTGAGCTTTAGCTTCAGCTATGGGGTGACCGACCGTCTGCAGTTGACCGGCACCTTCACTCCTTTCGTTCAGACCGATTTCGATGCCCCTGTCCTCGACACCAGGCAAAACAACCATCCTTTTGGCAACCCATTTATTGAGCAAGGGGTGGGCGATTTTCTCATCGCCGCCAAATATAGTTTTATGGCCGAAGATGATGCCAGGCCTGGAATTGCGCTGCAGGGATATCTTAAGCTCCCCTTGGCTGATGCAGACAAGGGCTTGGGCAGTGGTAAAGTTGACGTAGGTGCAGACCTCATCTTCAGCAAAACAGTGGAAGACTACCTCCTTCTATCGGGCAGTCTGGGATTTATGTTGGTGGGAACCCATGGTGATATAGCCGATTTGGACCAGAACCTGAGCCATGAACTCCATTATTCCATTGGAACCTTGTTCCCCGCAGCCAGCCACTTGCAGGGAGTGGTGGAGCTCCTGGGCACCGCATATCTCAATGACGACGATTTCCCCCAGGAAGTCCCCCTTGACCTGATACTTGGTATGCAATACCGCTTTGATAACGGGCTCCGGTTGGGATTAGGCCTCCGAAGAAATGTCACCTTCTCTGACACTGATGTTCGTCCAGACGGCATGGTAGCTATGATAAGCTTTACCCCGGTAGAGAAAAAACCTGCTCCTCCACCTCCGCCTCCGCCCGCACCGCCGGAAGTGGTGAATCGCAACCCCTGGGTTAAGCTCACCGCAGACCCGGATAAGCTATATAGCGGCGAGACATCCCGAGTAACTGCCAAAGCAGAGGACCCTGATGGCGACCCGCTGACCTACCACTGGAGCTGCTCTGAAGGAGTGATTGAGGGAACTGGCGCACAGGTGAGCTGGATCGCCAAGGACTTACCTCCTGGAGCATACCAGGTTAGCTGTCGAGTAGATGATGGCAAGGGAGGCTCAGCTTCGGATACCGTGACCATCACAGTGCTGGAGAAGCCCATCGTCATTGAGGACATCTATTTTGAGTTTGACAAATATGAGCTTCTGCCGGAGTCGACTGCAAAACTCGATAAGATTGCCGAATTGATGAAGAAAGACCCTGCCCTCACCTATCAGATTGAAGGGCATTGCTGCTACATCGGCACCGAAGCTTACAACATGGCTCTTGGAGAGCACCGCGCTCAGGCGATTAAAAACTACCTTATTAACATAAAAGGGATTTCGCCGGATAGATTGACCACCATTAGCTACGGAGAATCGCAACCGAAATATGACAACGCCCGTGAGGAAACCCGTCGCCTGAACCGCCGCGGTCACTTCACAGTCACAGTGAAATAAATAAAGCTTCCAGGGAAGAAATAAAGAATGGGCAGATTCCTGGCTGTTTATTCCTCCATCTCAAAGAGGATTTTCATCCCCAGGCGTAAGCTTTCTTTTTTTGCAAAGCCAGCGGGTACTTCTATTACATAGAGAGCTTTCTGCATCGGCTGATAGGTGGGACAGGGCTCCTCAGAGCAGGGGGGAATGCTATGCTCAATATGAACGATGCTCTTCTCCGGGCTGAGCCATATAATATCTATGGAGAACTTCATATTAAACATCCAAAAACTATGGAAATCTGCTTCCTCAAAGATAAAGAGCATTCCCTCTCCTGCAAGCAGCCCCTCTCGGAACATAAGCCCCGTAGCCCGCTCTGCAGGAGTCACAGCTAACTCCGCCCGTACCTCAGTCCCGCTGGGAAAGACCACCCGGGCTAAAGCCTTTTCTTGTGTAAAAACATCCTTCTCGCAGCAGATAAAAGCAATAAAAGTAGCCAGGAAGAGAAAGAATACAAGACCTCTTTTAGATAAAAACATCTTTTTACTTACCATGTGCTATGGTCCTTAAGTCCTCCGCCCCCATCATCTTAAAAGATTGACCCCTGGATGTCAACCAAATTTTGATTGACAAAGGAAACCGGGCTATACCATAATTTAAAAAGGTAAGCGGATGAGCATCTTCGATTCCAAAACCAGGGAGGTAGAAGCTCTCATCGGGCAGTTGGCAAGCTCCTCCGCTCAGGAGGTGGAGGTTGCCCTCGCTCGATTGACCATTATTGGCTCCCGTGCGGTAGAGCACCTTATATCTGCTCTTAAAAGCTCCCATTTCACCATTCGTGTTAATGCTATTGAAGCTCTGGCAAGAATTGGAGACCCTCGCTCCATCGCTCCTTTGCTGCATTCCCTTGTGGACCCTCATCCGACAGTAAAAGCCAAAGCTATTGAAGCTCTCCCCTCTTTTCCCTCTCCAAAGACTGCCAAAGGATTAATAGCTGCTCTCAAAAGTGAACAAAAGAGAGAATATAGAAAAGCCATTGTCAATGCGCTCCTCTCATTATGTCAGCAGGGGATTATTGAATCCCTGGACGGATTGCTAAAGCTTTTGACCGACCGTGGCGAAGATACTCAACTCAGGCTTCAGGCGATGGAATCTTTGAAATTGACAGACTTAAAACAGAGGCGTCAGCTCCTCAAGCGATTATCCCTTGACCCAGAGCCCCAAATAGCCCACCATGCAGGAGAACTCCAAATGGAGAGCACCCGAAAAAGGAGAAAGCTGCCTCCACGCAAGGCGGAAAAACTCATTGCCCGATTGAAATCAGATAATTACCTCACCTGGAGCTCGGCTCTCCGGGAACTACCTATGAATGACACCAGCCTGGCGCAGCCCCTTATAGATTCTATGTTCATCCCCTCAACCAGCACAGCCTACTGTCGTCGAGTGGGAATGGCTCTCAGACGCATGGGGAAGGGTGCGGTGGAAAAAATCTATCCCTATTTAGATAAGGTGGACTACTTCCCTGCCCTGGAAGTGCTGATTGAGACCGTAAGCCAGTGGCGTGACCCTCACTCGGCAGTTTATCTCAAGCATACATTGGATAGACTAAGCGAGGAGTTTGCCAGGGCTGGCGATCAAGAAACTCAGAGCTTGATTCTTCTCATTAAAGGAAAGATGCACATGGCTCTGGCAGATATCGATAGCCGCATCGCCCTGGGTGACCTGAGGAGCATGCTGCTCCATCCAGCTACTCTGGGGTGGCTCGAGTTTCTCAAGGCTGCCCACCGGGTTGGCAATCGGGATTTTCTTCTCCCCCTCCTTCAGCTCTATCAGCACTTTAAAAAGGATGAATGGATGGCCGACCAGATTAAAGAAGCCTTCCTCACTATTAAAAAAAGAGAAAGAATACGAAGCAACAGCTCTCTATTTAAAAGCCTTGATGCCAGGGGCAAAAAATCCCTTAACGCGCTACTTGGTGGTAAGACGATAGCAGGGGAAAAGAGTTGTAATTAATAATTGACAATCTTCAGTTATTTAATATATAGTTGAATCTTATAAAAAGCTTACCCTTTATGAGAAGTAGAAGGGAAAACCCATCGGATTAAGGAGGAAATAGCATGCCAATTAGAATTGGAATTAATGGCTTTGGCAGAATAGGAAGGATATTCTTCCGCTCTGCCTTCCAGGAGAAAGATTTTGACTTCGTTGCGGTAAACGACATCACCGATGCAAAGACCTTAGCTCATCTTTTAAAATACGACTCCATCCACGGCCCCTTTCCTGGTGAGGTTGGGGTGGATGGAGATAATATAATAGTAAACGGCAAAAAGCTAAAGGTGCTCAGTATAAAAGAGCCTCAAAACCTCCCCTGGAAGGAGATGGGGATTGAGTTAGTAGTGGAATCAACCGGGCTTTTCAGAGATAGAGCGAATGCCTCCAAGCATTTGCAGGCAGGTGCGTCCAGGGTGATAATAACCGCTCCCGCCAAGGAGCCGGATGTAACCATCGTACTGGGTGTCAATGAGACGGACTATGACCCTGAAAAGCACCATCTGATTTCTAATGCCTCGTGCACCACTAATTGCCTTGCTCCGGTAGCCAAAGTTCTGGATGATGAGTTTGAGATTGAAAGCGGCTGGATGACTACCATCCATTCTTACACCAGTGACCAGCGTCTCCTCGATGCCCCCCATAAAGACCTCCGCCGCGCCAGATCAGCTTGCGTCTCTATGGTGCCTACTACTACGGGAGCCGCTATTGCTGCGGGATTAGTGTTGCCTAAACTCAAAGGAAAGCTCGATGGAGTAGCCATCCGGGTGCCCACAGCAAATGTATCTCTGGTCGATTTTGTGGCTCAGGTAAAGAAAAGCTGCACTGCTGAAGAGGTCAATAACGCCTTTAGAAAAGCAGCCTCTAAAGAGCTAAAGAATTACCTTCTGGTATCCGATGAGCCATTGGTCTCGGCAGATTATAATGGCTGTCCTTACTCGGCTGTGGTCGATGCCCCTTACACCAAGCTAATCGGAAAAAATATGGTAAAAGTGTTGGCTTGGTATGATAACGAGTGGGGTTACTCTTGCCGGGTGAGAGACTTGATAAAGGTCGTTTGCCAATGAGGTAAGAAAAGCTCACCTGAGACGGAATCTTTTATCACTCATTGAGGGCTGTGTAAAAGGAACTGGAAATGATTAATAAGCTTACCCTCAAAGAGGTAGACCTCTCTGGTCTCAAGGTGTTTATCCGGGTGGATTTCAATGTTCCTCTGGATGCAGAGGGGTTGGTAGCTGACGATTCGCGCATCAAGGCTACTTTGCCTACCATCAATTACTGCCAGCAGAGAGGTGCCAGAATGGTTCTGGCTTCGCACATGGGAAGGCCAAAGGGAAAGATTATCCCTGAGCTTAGCCTGAAGCCAGTGGCGGACAGACTCTCCCAGCTGCTGGGAGAGGAGGTCATAATGGCACCTGATTGCATCGGCCCATCTGTGGAAAAGCTTATCAATGGTCTTGAGGAAAGTGGCATCCTGCTGCTGGAGAACCTCCGCTTCCACCCCGAGGAGGAGCTCAACGACTCCCCCTTCGCCCGACAGTTAGCAGGACAAAGCGACCTCTATATCAACGATGCCTTCGGAGCTGCCCACCGCGCACATGCCTCCACCGTGGGGATAACAAAGTTTGTCCCCCGGGCAGTGGCTGGCTTCCTGCTGGAAAAGGAGGTGGAACAGCTCAGCCGCATCCTCACCAAACCTGAGCATCCTTTTACCGCCATCATAGGCGGCGCTAAGGTCTCCACCAAACTCGACCTGCTGGAAAGCTTTATCAGTCTGGTTGATAACCTCATATTGTGCGGAGGGATGGTATACACTTTTCTCCTGGCTCAGGGGATATCGATTGGTACTTCCCTGATAGAGGAGGATAAGGTTGAGCCCGCCAGGTCAATTCTGCTGAAAGCCCAACAGCAAGGGAGAAAAATCAGCCTCCCTTCCGATTTCGTGGTGGCAAAATCCCTTTCCGCTGAATCCCCCAAAAAGGTGGTTTCCAGAGAGGAAATACCCGATACGTGGATGGGGGTGGATATTGGTCCGCGGAGCATTGAAGAGTTTTCTCGCATCATCAAAGCATCGCAAACAGTGGTATGGAATGGTCCTCCCGGGGTGTTCGAGATAAAGCCCTTTGCAGAGGGAACCCTGGCTATTGCTCGTTCTCTGACCGACAGCAGAGGAACCACCGTTGTAGGTGGGGGCGATACTGTGGCTGCGGTTCATAAAGCGGGGGTGAGTGATAAGATTACTCATATCTCCACCGGGGGTGGAGCCTGCCTGGAATTCCTGGCGGGCAAAAGTCTCCCGGGCATCGAAGCTCTCACCGATAAAAACCGAGGATAAGAAAATGCGACGACCTGTAATAGCAGCCAACTGGAAGATGCATAAGACCATCGCCCAAGCTTTACAATTTGTAAAGGAATTCCTTCCCCTATTAGAGGGTGTTGAGGACCGGGATGTGGTTTTGATTCCCCCTTTTACCGCTCTTCACGCTCTGGCAGAGACTCTGAGAACTACATCAATCAAATTGGGTGCCCAAAATCTCTTCTGGGAGGAGGAAGGTGCTTTTACCGGAGAGATCGCCCCCTCCATGGTGGTAGATGCCGGCTGCACCTATGTAGTAATTGGGCACTCGGAGAGAAGGAAATATTTTCAGGAAACCTATCCCCTTGTTAGCAAGAAGGTGCAGGCAGCCCTGACAGCAGGTCTGATACCGATTATGTGCATTGGCGAATCCTTATCAGAGAGGAAAAAGGGAAAGACCTTTGAAGTAATCAAAAATCAGATTACCGAGGGACTTAAAGGCTTACAGATACAAAGAAGCGAGCAGCTAGTTATCGCCTACGAACCCATTTGGGCCATAGGAACCGGACACACGGCTACCCCAGAGCAGGCAGAGGAAGTGCATAGTTTTATCAGAGAGCTTATCAGAAGAACATGGGGAAAGGAGATAGCTAATGGGCTGAGGATACAATACGGGGGAAGCGTCAAGCCGGAGAATATGGCAGAGCTCATGGCGATGCCTGATATTGATGGAGCACTGGTGGGAGGCGCCAGCCTTAAGCCGGACTCCTTCGCTCGCATTGTAAAATACGACCAATAAAATCTACTTGACAAGGAAAGCCTAAGTAATTAATATTAAAACGATAGAAGCATATTCCCTATTAAAGCTTGGAGTGAAAAGATGGTTACTTTTTTGAGTATAATTCACATTCTGGTTTGTTTGATTCTGATTATGGTCGTGCTTCTCCAGAGAGGCGAGCGAGCCGACCTGGCGGGCGCTTTTGGTGGTGGAGGAAGCCACACTGCCTTCGGGAGTCGGGGAGCGGCTACCTTCCTGTCTAAGATGACCACGGTGGCAGCCATAATCTTTATGCTGACCTCTCTGGTATTAGCTATCCTCTCCTCTCGAGCTCCAAGGTCGGTGCTGGAAGAGGCTTCGCCGCCTCAGCAGGAAGAGCCTGCACAACAGCCGGTGCAAAAATAGGGAATATAACTCTAAGCCTACGATTGCAATTTGAGCTCAGTGCCGAAGTGGCGGAACTGGTAGACGCGCTGCTTTGAGGGGGCAGTGGGGAACTTCCCTGTGGGGGTTCGAGTCCCCCCTTCGGCACCATTTCTTCTTGAGCCCTTCATAAAGCCTTTCAAATAAAATAGTTGAAAATATCATCAGTTCTGTAATATTTTACTCTTTGAAATTTAAGAAGGTTGTGTATGAAAAATGGGCTAATCAGAGAAAGCAGAAAATTACTGGGTTTGGAGGGCAGCTCATCGCTTGCTGGCATTGATTAATTTAGCAATACCAGGGT
Source organism: Candidatus Guanabacterium sedimentis (assembly GCA_902505605.1). Taxonomy (GTDB): domain Bacteria; phylum Acidobacteriota; class B3-B38; order Guanabaribacteriales; family B3-B38; genus Guanabaribacterium; species Guanabaribacterium sedimentis. Next base: position 8,298 of record CABWKN010000090.1, on the reverse strand, counting down.
CAGTGTCTTTTTCCTTCGAAGCGAGGTTTTCCTATGGAGTACCTTTTCATCCCATGAAGAATCCCTTTCGATGCGAAAAGCCTAACACTTTCAGACAATCTGAACAATAATAAAGGTAGCGCCTTCCTAAAAAAGATTTAATCTCACGCATATAAATCTTTTTGATTTCCGTTGAGCAATAGGGACATATTGGATTCTTTACTTCTGATGCTCGAACGGTCATCTCTTCCGCTTGCTCTTCAAGCTTTATCATTTTCTATTTCCCCTAATTTTGCCATTGACATTATTGTATGTTCGATAATGCCCCTCGAGCACGCATCAGTTTATTTATTAGTAATCCCGTTTTGGGATGAAAATTTGCTTCTTTCGAACGACCTGGGTTACTTGCTTCGTGTGGAGTGTCGTGAAATACTAAGTTAGTTGCACTAGTTGGTTGGGCGTCTTTATCCTTCCTCTTTAGTGGGGTCAATAACTCTTCCTAAGAACAAGATACTTCCCGTGAGATTTTCACGAATGAGAAAGATAAACGGATGGTCAGCACGAAAAGTCACCGGAGGCGCTGATAGCACCTCTGTCACCACTGCTGTTGCTGCAGCCGCTTCAGTTCCTTCCTCGTTCACATCAACGAAAGCCTTATGAATGACAGCTGCTATATACAACCAGTTCGGGTTGCCATCCATGCCTGCGAAATTGGCCTTGTTCATGTCGAAGGCTTCGCTCATGCCCATTGATATAAGAGCTTTGTCCAGCCTGAATTGAGATGTCATCTTGAATTTCGGTAGGAAAACCATGACCTCTTGCTCCCTGAGTTGGGCGGTCCATTTCCTCAGGTTCTCAACTGTTAAGTTCTTCTCTATCTCCGCGAGGCCATTGGCTTGCTTGGGTAACAGTACCAGCATCGAGAGGTCGTTCCCAATGTATGGGAGTTCAAGAATCTGCAAAGATTGATCTTCTGTATATCCAAACTCTTGCTTTTGACTCATAGTAGGAACCTGAATTGTCTCTCCCGACAACAAATAAAAAGGCGCATCCTCTGTGAGTTTCTCTTCAAACTGGCTGGCCCAGTTTCCTTTAAAATAAATTGCATTGACCAGAAGAAGACGAGTCAATACATCCAGAACACCTGGTTGGATGAGGTCCCTGATTTTGTTATTAGTTTTTTCTTCAACCCATTGGTTTATGAGCTTGGAGGCTGCTTCGCGAGCTGTCTGGTAATCCACGGGGGTAATTAACACTCCATAGCATTCCTTTATTAATGCAAGATACTCCTGGAGGAAAGGATAGTCTTTCTGAGGCCATAACGAATTGGCAACATTCAATTGGATGTCTCCCTTCTTCTGGACAGCATTCAAGTGAGACTCAAGCTTGGCGAACGCTGCATGAAGCTGCTGCTGTTCCAATGAAAAATGCAGTGTTTCGGCCATTTGCTTGGCAGTATTCTCTCGGGCGCCAGCGTATGTCATGGCCAGGGCGGTAGATATGCTGTACGGTGATAGGAACAAATTACCCTCGGCACCTCTGAGCTTCTGGTAGAGTTCAAGAGCGAATGCTGTGTTGCCTTCCACTACAATTTTAAGATTTGAGTCGATGTCTGCAAGGGGAAGCGATGGTGATAAAACGCTCACCATAGTTAGCAAGAGTGAGAAGATTCGAGTTTGGCACTTCATTTTTTCCTCCTCTTTAACGCCTAAAGATTTCTAAATAGTATACAATAAATAATTAAGGTTTGAAATGTAATACTTTACGCCGCTTTTCACTATGGGCATTAATTTGCTAATATGGTCTATACCATCTTTATCTCTCTATTACCTCTTTCAATCTTTTCAATTACCTGCCAATTGCTAATATTCCAGCTCACCAAGGAGCAACAGCCATCCCTTGCCGGGTTCAACGGGTATCTCATCTGTCGGAATAAATACAGCCGAATCCTGGAAACCTTCAATTCGAGGCGCCAAAAGCATGGCTCTTTCCGCATCTAATCCTAAGGCATCCCAATCAATGTTAAGCCGGATGTTTACACGCTCCTTTGCCCAGCTTGCTATGGAAATCAACACCTCGTCCTTTTTGACATAAGCCGTAGCCAGTATACCCTTATTATCGGTTTTAACCGGACAGGAAGGAACCCAGTATCCGACCATTTTCGAATCCTGAATGCCAAAATCATCCCACAATTTCCAGATATGAGTAGGGTCCCCTGACCAGGGGAGGCGGGCGGTCATACCGTACAGCATGCCCCGCCAGGGATTACCCCCATCCTGCAGCATCTCTCCCATGACACTAAAGGGGATACCGGACATCTCCACCAGCCAGAATTCAGGAGAGGCATCATAATCAAAATATTCACCGAACCAGATGCGGTTTAAGTATGGGAAATGTTCCAGATAAAGATTGGCACTGTTGGCGAATCCATCCCTTACATTAAATTGATTGGCTGAATGCAAATCGATGAGCGCACCCTTACGACCGCGGTCGAGAATTTTCCTCACCCGCTTCATAATGGTGCGGTCAAAGGCGACATCATCGATGTATAGTCCGTCAATGCCAACATTTTTCACCAACCAGTTCAAACCCTCAACATAGTAATTATGCCAGCGCGACACTCCGCTGTTAATCACCGCGGCATCTTTCAGTCTGGGGACAAACCAGGCAGCGATATAGCGAGAACTGAGGTGCTCCTGCAGCCATGAAAACCCTCCTCCGGGACCGTAGAACAAAACTTCATCACCTAAACTGCGCAAGGCAAAAATTTCTGGTGCCCGGTTGGATAGCTCCCGCACGGTGTAATAGATTTTGACTTTTAATCCCAGCTCATGTGCTTCATCAATATATTTTTTCATTTCTTTGGGGCGGAGGAAAGGATAGTTAATATAGGGATTTATATCATTGGCATGGTGGACATTAATTGCATTGGCACCTGTGGCGGCTATTTCCTTTGCCGGCTTAAACCGATGATAAAAGCGCGTGTTCCACTGGCCTTTTGTGTCAAGGGTTTTAAAGGGAGTTAACAGCAAACTGAAGTTAAAATGGAGCTCCTCGTCTGCCCTGATTGTTCGGAGTCCGCTGTATGAGCTTATTAAAAAGGTATTTTCCTCTGTTTCTTTAAAAGCACATCCGCCGTTCCCTTCGTTGTACCAGGATGGAGGCATATTCAGCGGTTTCAATAGATAAAAATTGGTATTAAGCGGACGGGAATAATTCTCATCTTTAAAGCTGCATTGCAGCCCCGCGTTGACATCGCCAATCCATACAGAATCCTGATTATGCTTTGGGTCCCACTTCCAGTGATATTCCGCCGGACGATACCCTCCTTTAAATCCCATTCCCATCATATATCTGGCGACATCCCTGTACACCGGGATTTCCAGGCGGATGTCATTGAAACTCATCGTCTCCGCAACACTTAATGTAACTTTAAAATCAATGTATCCGTCAAATTCCATCCGGGCTTGACAGTCCATCATCAATGGACCGGCTTGGCCGGTGGATTCCCAGGCGATAGCACCCGGAGCTTGCTTCACAAACTTAACTCCGCCACCCTCCCAAGCTAAGATTTGACCATCCGTAGTCTCCACCACCAGCTTAATCGGAGCAGCGAGGATTTCCCGCCCCTTACCAACAAGATGGGTCATTTCAGGGGCAAACAGGCTCTGTATGCTTTGAGGAAATCCGGTGTTATCAATGGCTACGCTCCGCCCAAGGCAACTTACGATGTTCCCATCAACCTGCATAGGGGTATATGGATCGACAATTTCATCATCCAGGGCAATGGTCGAATCAAGCCAGCGCAATCGCGAATGTCGCCAGGGCTCGCTGTCACCGGCATCCTCTAAAACTTCATTTGTAATGTTTAATATGACTCTCACCACATTAGCTTTCACCCCTTTGGGAGCAACTGTTACTTCCCCTGCATATTCACCGGGAGGAATGTCCTGCGGAATCTGGACTCCACACCACAGAGCCTGAATGTTGCCTTTATCAACCGGACATGCCTTGTCAAACTTTTGCCCGGTCCAATCCACTCCTCCGGTATTAAAGCAGCTAAATGCAGAAGCAGGAATGACAGTGCCGGTGTGGGCGGATTTCATTCCATTGAAATGTACATCTATATCCTCAATCGCTTCTCTGCAGGCAAATACCCCAATTTGAAAGGCGTAAAACTCTCCTCGTGCCGCCTGGCCTCGAAAAGTAGTGTGAGGTCCCTTCTTAATCCATCTTAGAGGCAAATCGTCAGTCATTCTGATGGGATATTTGCGGTCTTCTGGAAACAAGAGATAAGATGATTTCGCATGTTTCCGCAGGAGGGCATTCACTTCGGCTGATGTGGCGATAATCTCCATGGGATAAAAGCTGTTAAACTCATCGATGGACTGTATCTCCAGAACCTGTGCTTGAGGAAAATTATCTCTTTGTTTGACAGATAGCCTTTCGGGTGTTAAGCCATGACGCTGAAACCATTCTGCCTCGGCAGTCTGTTCGGGCTGGGGGTAAGTGACCGTGGGATAATTACTCCGCCCCGACATTTCATAGGGCAGATAATACACATAATACTTACCCGGTACCGTCTGTGGTTGGAACACCAGGTCAGCAAACTCCCGGTTGATTTCCACGCAGCAAACATTGTGTATGCGGCTGTTGGTTTTGGCATTAATAATAATGATGTTTTTCTTTTCAGGCTTATAGTCTCTTCTGCGCCAGGGTATACGAGCCCACACTGCATCAGAACTGACGGAGACCTGCACTACAGCCCGATGATTGCCAAGCAAATCTGCATCCCATGTTCCAGTTCCGTAAGGAATTTCTTCTGCGAAAGTATGCATCATGGAAGCGAAAAGTATAAGGAGTAATGTGGTAAGAATCATTTTTCTTAACATCAACTATTCTCCTTTTAAAATTATATATCAGGTCTGTAATCTAATTACAAAGTCTTTTAATCTTAAAACTGGATGCCAGTTTTCCCTGCCTTCTTGATTATTTCCAGCACTTCTTTAGAAGGCTTCTCTTTATCCAATAGCTGCCTTGCCTGTTTATGCTCACCGAAATATTGGAGAATCAACTCGCCAAAGTACTGGTTTTTGCGTTGCTCGGTCCCATGCGTGAGGGTGTAATCATAGATAGCTTTTCTTATTTCCTCAGCTTTGTTCTTCTCTTCTAATTCATCGTAACAGAGAGCCATGAGATAGTCCTGCATTCTGAAATCGGGATTATAAGGTCTGCCTGTTCCGAGGTTTTCCGGATACCTCTTTGACCCTTCAAGATATTTGATGGCGGAGAGGAAATTCCCCTCTTTTATATTTTTCAGGGCAAGCTCAATCTGGCACTCCACAAACATGCTGTGAATTTCGGTTGCCCCTTCGGAGGGAAGCGCCACGGTGTTCTCCAGCATGTCCAGTGCCTCCTCATAGAGTTTATTTTTCACCAGTGTTCGGATCAAGTCAATTCTTATTACTCCTTTGTCGTGAAATGTTGAAGCGGCTTCCCTTGCCAAAGCCAAAGACTCATCAAACATCCCCAGTTCATTGTAATAGCTGATAAGGTGGTGCCAGTTTCTCCAGCTCCCAGGGTCTATTTTTCGCGCGGTTTCAAAAGCCTCCAGAGCTTTCTGCGAACTGATTTCTTTAAAAAGATGACCCCTGGTGAGGTAGAAGGGAGCAAAATCGGGACTGCCGCATTTATCGAGCAGCTCTCGGGCTTCCTGTATCCTTCCCTTGCTCCAATAGATAAGACCGAGATAGTATCTTGCTTTCCAGTCGGCTGGCTGATTGTTAATAGCCCACTGAAAGACCGGAATTGATTCTTCCCGAAAGGGAAACACCAGCCATGGAGAAAGGCTTTGCGCTTTGTCCAGATACATTTTGCTTTCTGAGGGTGCTTCATTCTTGAGGAAATACGCCAGCCAATAATAGACAGTAGGGTATTCCGGTGCATGGGTAAGCAGTTTCACAGCATCGGCATAAAGACCGAGCTTTACATAATATATAGACATCTCGAGATAATTTTCCTGCGGCAGTTCATTGCGAATCATGGATTGGAATTGGCTCATGTTTTTCTGAGTGGGATGTAAAAGATAAAGCTCAAATCGAGCCAGATGATTGAGCGGGTCAATCTCCAGAACCTGGTTGAGCACCTGGCGAGCTTTTTCAGGCTGGTTCAGTAATCGGTAAGTTATAGCCATAACTTGATAGGCGTTAATATTGTATTTATTAAAATCAAGGGCACGCTGAGCATATTCCAGAGCCAAATCTAAATTTTCTTCTAAAAGATTGATTTCCGCTATCTGGCTGTATGCCCCGGAACGATATTTCATTGAGCGGGCTGCCCAGCCCAGGGTCTCTTTGGCATCGACCAGATTACTCAAGCGGCGAGAGATGACACCATATATATAATTGGCCTTTGGGTGGTACATCACATTTTCCAGCGCTTGGCGGGCGTAGGTTAAAGCTTTTTCATACTCACCTCTGCGAAAATAGAGCTCAGCAACCCTACTGAGCGCACGCGTGTAGATGGGGTCTCTCTCCAAACAAGCCAGATACCTTTCTAAGGCGGTGTAGTAATTCCGTTCTTTGTCGTAGCGTTCGGCTGACAGGTAAAGCCCTTCGGTCGTGCTCTCATCAAATTGATGGAAATCGATAGGACGTTGTAAATCGTTTACCCGCGGATCATTTGTGTAGCAGAGCTTTTTGGCTAAATTGACCTGAAATTTTGCTATTGCTACTGACAACGGAATGGTTTTCTCAAACACTTCCATCGGTTTTAATACCAGATGTTCCCGACTTATTTCTTTTCCCTCTACAGCTACTACCAGATCATCATCAATCCTCTGGAGGGCACAGATTCCCACCTTTATAGAATCACCGGTTTGAGTGACATTCAAAACCCCAAAAGGTGATGCCGTAACCATGGGACCAATCTTCTTGTAAGGGAACCAGATTTCCCTCCAGATGTCGGCAGTGCAAGGGATAAAGAATTCATGGTCGTTCTGGTTGAGATAACGTCCTGACTGAGGTTCGCTATACTGTCCGTCACTATCAGTGAGAAGGTCCTCCCATATTGCTCCCTGTCTCGAAAGACTCCACATCCAGATTTTTTGTCCCGGCATATCATCGTACAGAGCCCAGCGACCAAAACCGAATTCATCATCATGCCAATAGCCGCCGTAGAAATTTTCATATTCACCAACAGTAAAATAGCTCTTGTAAGAACCAAAGTTATTATTTTTATACCGGGAAAGGTCACGCCCTTTTTTGTCCACTGGCCAGGGTTCAAGCGGAGCGGAGAAATCGTGCCCGATGTGGAAACGCCCGGGGAAAATATACTGCAAATCATTCTTAGCTTTAATGGCGGCGTTGGTCCACGAATAATAAGATTGATGCAGAGGAGAAGGATTGTACCAGAATGCTTGGGTTTCAAAGTAAGCTTTATCCGCGGGCAGCGTAATGGTAACCCACCAGCGGGTGCGAGAAGAGAGATCCATGGTGCCGACAACACAACTTGCGCTTCCATCCGGATTTTTGCGGAGGAGATAATCAACCGGAGTGGCGCAGGAGGGGGCATGTCCGACGATGCCAAAATTGAACTCAATACCCCCCGAAGCCCAGGGTCCCCTCAAAGCAATCTCACGGAATTTAAGAACATGATTGGTATAAATGAACTCTTTATTTGTCGATTTCTCGGCAGCCCCCCACACTTTTCCGCCCACCTCAGGCAAAATGGAGAGCTTAATATACGGGTTTTCCATACGAACAACAGTCCATTCTTTATCAACAGAAGTCTTGCTGAATGTGTCGAAAAAGTAGTAAGGATAAAGCCTGGCACCCAGTCCCCAAAGGCTCGTTCTGGTAAGAATGGGCACCGGGTCGGGGTCTGAAAAAGGATAGGTTTTGATGGTTTCTGTTACTTCCTTAATAGTGGTCCTCTTATCAGAAAAGCCCTTCATCCATAAAAAGACAAACACTATTATAATAATAAGAACTGTTGCGATGATAAGATATATTTTCCTCATTTTGATTTTCCCTTTCTTAAAACTGCGAAATGAGAATATTTTCCATTTAACCTAAATACATATACTGCACTGTGTGTAAATAATAAATATATCAAAAAATAATCTGTGTAAAGAACTTTCTGTAAATTTATCTCCAGCATACTCCTTTCATGGTAATGGGGCAATGGTTTTCTTTCTCTTTTTTCAAAGCTTCTGACATATCTAAATATCTATATCCCCTCAGCCATTCCTCATGTTGTAAATATGTTAAATAGTTGATAATGTCTTTTATTTCAACAGGTTATCATCTTTCTCTTATA
>CABWKN010000089.1 GCA_902505605.1 Candidatus Guanabacterium sedimentis | reverse complement strand
GCGTCTCTGCCCGGCAAGCAGGCGAACGCTTCTTCGGAAGGCTCATCGCAGCAATAAATCAGATTTTCCTGCGGGATTTTGGCAAACAAGCGACACCACATCTGAGCTTGCCACTGCCCGGGCACAAGTGCCCACGAAGGGTCAAAGATTAGCTTCAAAAATTTCTCCGTCCCTTGATTTTTTAACAGGCTGATTATTTTCTTGTAATCCTCACTTCCTATCGGGTCGGGGTCGGAAAGGGATGCTGCCAGGATACACATACCTCCTTGCTGGATAATATAAGAGGCAATGACCGCGCCTTTAGCCGATTGATAATGATTAACCCCGACGAAACCTCCGTGGGTAATTACCAGGTCGTATTTTTTGCTCACCGGGATGGTGACATAGCTATGCAATTTTTTCACTGCCTCCAGATGAGCCTGCTCCAGTTCGCCGACAAAGATACCGGTGGGATGATAGCTTTTATCCAGGGTTGCATTTACTATCATATCGGGAGGTACCAATTTTGCCACCTCCAACGCTTCCTGATGGCAAATATTCTCCTGCAATACTAAGTCCCTCGCTGCGGGAGAATTTAGGTAAGCAGCGCTGTGAAAAGCGGAGATGGTCTCTTCCCCTGCCAGTCCGGGGCAGATAGACTTGCGACCTCCGGAGACTCCGGTCATGAAATGGCTCTCCACCAGACCAGTCAGTATCCTGATGTCGCTTTCCACATAGCAGCGGTTAATAAGAGCCCTGGTTCCCCGGGAGGTGGCACCCACAAAAACAAGCTGCTCTGCATCTTGGCAGTTGTGGTTGAGGACTGCTATTCCCAGTTCGAAAATCCGAGGGTCAATCATCGCTCTAAACTCCTCTTCCCTCATGGGTCGGTGGGTGCCGCTGGCCACAAGGAGAAAGAGTTGATGGGATGAGAGACCTCCCTCAATGAGGGCTTCGACCACGGGCAGCAGTATCCCATTTTCCCCTGAGTAGGGCACCGGGCGGGTATTATCGGAGACTACAATAACCGCTCGCGCCCGAGGATTGCTTTGCAGCTTCTGCCGCACGATGGCTTCCAGCGGTGGACATCCGCTGGGAGTCTCCAGCTTCCGACGCAGTGTTCCTGCTATATCTTTTAAAACTCTGGCTTCCCCCATGGATAAAATTTCGGTATCCGCGGGGAGATGAATGGGAACCTTGAGTCTGCCGAAATCAAGAAGCCCTTTTTTCAATTTTACCTCTCGACATTCTTAATCAAGCTAAAACCGCCGGTTATGGCTGCTTCGAGAATGGACCCCATATACTCATCAACCATCCCTGTCTCTAAAGGAACCGGCATGTTCTTGAGCTTCATTTCCAGCTGGGGGTTCTTAGCGGCTTGAAGAGCTCTTTCAATGTGGGTACTACTGAAGCCGTTAATCTCACTCAGTGTGGTGGGAAATCCAACCCGCTTTGCCAATCTTACCATCCCCTCTGCTACAGCTATGGCCAGCTCTTTCCCTTTGAGTTCTGCTGCCTTCTGCTCTACCAGGCCATACCTGGCGTAGATTCTGCTCAGTATCTGCAGCTGCGGTTGAATAGCGGGACTAAAAAACACAGTGTAATAGGGATTCATAATGGCGCATGCCCGACCATGGCTTAATATATCGACCAATGAAAAGCTGTTGAGGTGGGCGCCGCTGGTGCCGCCTATCATGATGGCATATCCCCCAAGGTCGGTCCCTAATCCCAGCGCTTCCCGAGCATCTATATCTTCTCCCTCAGAAACCGCCTTCTCCACCGAGGCGATTATCAACTCCATGCCAACCACAGCTATCTGACGAATCTTGCTAAAGGTCTCCGGTCGGGCACCATAGAATACTTCCAGGCAATGAGCGATGCCGTCGAAGGCTCCGTCCAGGGTCAACCCGGTGGGCATGGTGGTGGTGAGCCGATAGTCAAAGAGGGCTTTAGGAGGCACAATGGCTTCATCGACAATCAACTTCTTCTGAGATGCCTTGATGTCGGTGATATTGGAGTATTTGGTCAGATGCGCTGCCGAGCCGGAGGCTGTCTGCACCGCAATAACGGGGATGAGCTTCTTCCCTGTGGTGCGGAGTCTCTCGGTTACCTTTCCTGTGCCGAAGTAGTCTTCGACATCGCCGCCGAGAACTGCAAGCACTACCGCTGCCTTGGCGGCATCTATGCCAGAGCCACCGGCGATAACCACTACATTGTCGGGCTTGACTCTGGATATCTCCTCAGCCAGCCTGGCTACATCCTCTCGGGGAGCGTTTGGTCTGGCGCTGGGGAGGGGACCAATTACCTCTAATTTCTCCTGACTCAGGCATGTGGTGATGCGCCCTAAATCATCCTTGCTTCTTTCCCCCAGATTGGTAATCAGGAGACACTTTTCACCAAAAGGGGATACCAGTCCACCAATACTCTGTAAACAATCAACCCCAAAAATGTAGCTGTCCCCTTTGAACTCATTTAGTAACTGCCTCGCTCTTTCTTTGAGTTCTTTCATCTAAAAATACTCCTTGTGAAATTATGCAGGCAAGGCTCTATCCGACCACTTCTTTGAATAACCGGAAGTAATTGCCTCCAATGACCTTTTCAATAGTTCTTTCCTTATATCCCACCTGGTCCATTGCTTTTGCCAGATTTAATAGCCTGTGAGGACTGTTGAGCTCTTTAATGCGTATGTGCCTTATTTTCCATGTTAGCTGAGGATGCTCTTTTACCTCTTCATCAAAGCTTTCTTGTGAAATTTGGATTTCCCATTTCAACTTTTCAGGAGTCATCGCCGCCGGGTCGCCGTCGGTTCCAAATCCAACATGGTCCTCTCCGGCGATATTTATGGCATGTTTGAGATGTTTCATAAACACCGCCATGGAAGCAGTAGGTTCCTGGGTCATCCAGCCGCTCATATTGTAAATACAGATGACGCCGCCCTTATCAGCCAGAGCCTTTATGACCTTGTCGCTTTTATTCCGCGGATGGGGACAGAGAGCCAGACAGCCTGTGTGGGATGCTAAAAGTGGGGCAGATGAGTGCGAGATAGCTTCAAGGGATGACTTCTCACCTACATGGGCGATGTCTATGAGAATTCGCTTCTGGTTTAGAGCGGAAATTAACTGGCGACCAAAATGGCTGAGTCCGGCGTTAGCAGTTTCCCAGCACGAATCTACTGCGAAATTGCGCTGATTATGTGAGAGTTGAATCTGTCGGATGCCTAAATCGTAGAATAAACCCACCCGGTGCAGGTTCTGGGCTATAGGGGTGGTATCCTGCATATTGAAGATGAAACCCACTTTTCCGGTCTGCTTTGCTTTCAGTATATCCTCTGCCGAATTTATTTTGATGAAATAATCAGACAAGGAATCCAAAAAATCATTCCACCTGGCAATTGTTTCAGATACGATGTAAAAATCCCTCATTCCCAGGTCAAACCAGTTACTCAATGATACATCAAGGGATATAGCTGTGATGCCGGATGTTCTCAGCGATTCCACCCTGTCTTCAGTTAAATAGGGAACATAATCATTGGTGGTGAAACACATAGCATCCACTGAGATTGCACGCTTATAGAGAGCTTCTATTCTGTCTTCAGCAAGGAGGCTCCATCTCCTTCCCGAGGCAGCAAGGACTCCCAAGGCGAGGGCGCTTTGTCCAATAGTTTTAAGAAATTCCCTTCTCCTCATGACTTTCACCTTATGTTACTAATATTATTAAGCTTACACGCATTAATTGTGATGTCAATTCCCCTTCATCATGCTGCTTCTATGGTGAACTTCATTTTTCGGTGACTTGATGCCAGATGCGCAGGAGGTTTCCTCCCAGAATCTTTTTTATGTCCTGTTCGGAGTATCCCCTTGACAGAAGACCTTTGGTGAGGTTGAGATACTGAGATACATCCTCCAGGCCCTCAGGACCCCGGTACATAATGCTGTAGTCGGAACCTATCCCTACATGGTCGACCCCCACCAGCTTTACCGCATAGTCGATCTGAGCCAAAACATCTTCAATAGTGGGGAAAGGAATATCAGGCATAATTCTGGGCGCTAATTGTCTCTCCTTTGCCAACTCATCCAAATCTCTCAGTGGAGTTTCCTCCTTCTTTACAGCCCTTTTTTCAGCCTTTTTGAGAGCTATAGCACGAGCGTCTTTAAATTTCTGAGTTGTATACCCGGGGACAAAAGTGATACATATTACGCCGCCTTTGCCAGCAAGGGTTTTTATCATATCATCACTCATATTCCGCTCATGGTCGCATAATGTACGGCAATTGGAATGCGAGGCGATAACAGGGTCTTTGCTGATTCTGATAACATCATAAAATGTCTCATCGGATACATGGGATATGTCTATGACCATTCCCAAACGGTTCATCTCTCGGACAACCTTTTCGCCCAACTCGTTTAATCCGCCCCAGCGGGCTTCATCGGAAGATGAATCGGCCCAGTTATTGGTAATACTGTGCGTCAAAGTCATTGAGGTTACTCCCAGACGGTGATAATCCCTCAATAATCCAAGGTCATCTTCAATGGCGTGTCCACCTTCAACTGCCAGCAAGGCGGCAATTTTACCGCCCTGAGTTAACCGTTCAATATCGGTCGCTGTTCTTGCTAATTCAATCTTATCGGGAGCGCTCATTATAGCTCCCATCATGGCATCCAGCATTTGCAAAGTTCTCCGGGCACATCTCCTGGGAAAATACACAGGGTCCGGACAGAGGGCGAAAATCAGAACATCTACCCCTCCCTCTTCCATTCGTGGGATATCTCCGAAGGAAAAATTGTTTTTTTGAGTAATATCAAGTCCCTGGAGCATGATACTCTGAACCAAATCGCTATGGGCGTCCCAAACAAGAGCTTCCTGATGGAGTTGTTTAGCGCGACTGCTTTGCCCCATTGCGCAGACAAAGCTATACACCACAAAAACGCCAAAAACAAAGGAGACATAGAGACTAAGCTTTCTTTTCTTCATAATAAAGTTACCCTTCAATTGTAAATAATATGTCGCTACTCTCAGTCCTTTACCGGCAATATCTATTGTTGGAGTTTGCGCTGGAGCACTTTCTTGGCCGCGTTCACGATGTCCCGGCATGACATCCCATATTTATCGAGCAATTGGTGATAATCTCCGGATTCGGCAAACCTGTCCTGTATGCCGACCCTCTCCATGGGAGCAGGTCTGGAAGAAGCAAGAACTTCCGCCACAGCCGAGCCTAATCCGCCAATGATGTTGTGTTCTTCAATGGTTACCAGGGCACCTGTTTCCTCTGAAGCTTTGGCGATTGCCTGGTGGTCAATCGGTTTCAGGGTGTGAACCTGTAAAATTTGGCAGTGTATCCCCTCGCCCTCCAGCTCTTCAGCAGCGTTCATCGTCCGGTCTAAAAGTATGCCGGTAACCACTAATGTCAAATCTGTCCCTTCCCTCAAGACATTTGCCTTTCCCAGGGCAAATTCATAACTTTCATCAAAAAAAACAGGGACTTCATTACGACAGAGTCGGAGGTACACTGGACCCGAGGTAACGGCAATCTCTCTGACCGCCTTTTTGGTCTCCACACTGTCGGAAGGGACGACAATTTTAATGTTGGGCATCCCCCTCATCACGGCAAGGTCGAAGATTGATTGATGGCTGGAACCATCGTAGGAGTCGGACAGCCCCCCATAGGAGCCTATGATCTTTACATTCAAATAATTATAAGCAATCGAAGTCCTTATTTGTTCAGCGGCACGAAGGGTAGCCAGAAACGAGAAGGTATTAGCGAAGGGTATCAATCCCACCGTAGCCAGCCCGGCAGCAATGTCCATCATATTGGCTTCCTGGATTCCAAAGTTAAAGAATCGCTCCGGGAAACGCTCTCCAAAGTAGAGGGTTTTGGTCGAATGGGAGACATCGCAATCCAGAACCACAATATCCGGATTCTTTTCCCCCAGTTCAGCGAGGACTTCTCCATAGGACTCCCTCATTGCCACGGTCTTATTCATCTGCCTCCCCTCCTAACTCCTCCATTGCCAGCTCATATTCCTCCCTGGTTGGCGGTCTGCCATGCCACTTATGAGTATTTTCCATAAAGGAGACACCTTTACCTTTTATAGTGTTGGCGATGATGACTGAGGGTCGGTCATGATTCTGCTTAGCCCACTGAATACTGTCTGAGACCTCTTTTACGCTGTGCCCGTCAATGCTAATAGTATTCCAATTAAAGGCTTTCCATTTCTCTATTAAGGGCTCCATAGGCATAATCTCCTCGGTTGGACCATCCAGTTGAACCCTATTTCTATCCACAATAGCAATTAAGTGAGAGAGGGAATGCTTCGCCGCCGCCATGGCAGCTTCCCAATTCTGTCCCTCATTTAACTCTCCATCCCCTAAAAGAACATAGACCAAAAAATTGCTCCTCTTTAGCCTCTCTCCCAGCGCCATACCCACTCCGATTGATAAGCCATGCCCTAAGGAGCCGGTGGACATGTCGATTCCGGGAGTGCTCTTCATATAGGGATGACCCTGCAAGATGCTGTCGGCCTGCCTGAGAGTGGTGAGGCATCCGGAGTCTATAAAGCCCCTCAAAGCCAGCACTGCGTAAATAGCAGGGGCGCAATGCCCTTTGGACGGTACCAGACGGTCTCGGTCAGGCCAATTAGGATTACGAGGGTCTATTTTCAGCTCGCTGAAGTAGAGAACCGAGATAATCTCCGCCACAGAAAGAGAGCCTCCGAGATGCCCGCTCTGGGCTGTGAAGACCATTTTAACTACCATTCTCCTGATTTGTAAGGCAATCTTTTCCAGCTCCTTCACCTTTTCTTGTGTTAAGCCTATGTTCAACTTCAACCTCCTGAATAAGTTATTGCAGGACGCTACAGCAGTGTTTTCAAATAGTTAGCCGCCTTCAAAGCTGCTTCATCCGGGCTGGGATGGGGCAAGATCTCCACGGTCACATAACCTTCATACCTTATAGATTTCAGGGTATTGATTATATTGGGGAAATTCAGATGCCCCATTCCGGGCGCCCATCGGTTATTTTCGGCAAAGTGGATATAGGCGATAAGGTTTTTATGGGCTACTAAACTCGCCTCTATACAGGGCTCTTCTATGTTCATATGAAAGGTATCGGGCATTATCTTAATGTTAGGTCGACCTATCTTAAGGATAATCTGTTGAGCTTCCTCTAAGGTATTTATGAAATTTAACTCATATCGGTTGACTGGCTCCAGGGCGATCTGAACCCCCTTTGGCTCGGCATAAAGGGCTAACATCTCCATAGATTCGATAAAACGCTTTTCCGAACTCTCGTAAGGCTTACCATCCTCAATCGGTCCCCGAACTCTCCCTATATTGACCATAGAACCAAATTGCTCGGCTACATCTATCAGCCCTTTCATCCGAGCAATGGCCTGGTTGCGAATCCCTTTATCTGAGCTGGTGAGGCAGAGGTTGCCCTGGGCATATACTTGCCCCGATGAAATCATCGGAATCTCAAGCTGATATTTCTGGCAAAGGGCTTTTACCCCTTCTATGTTAATCTGGGATTCATTTAATAGAGCCAACTCCACTCCCTCGTATCCGAGCTTATAAGCTTTCTCCATAGTTAGCTTTATATCATCTCGAAAGACCACAAAAGTCAATGGAAGCGCTTCTTTGGGTGCTATCGCTATTCCCAATTTCATACCTCATTCTCCTTGATAAGTTCAGCAAATTTCTGGCTGGATCTTTTTCAATTGACAGTATTTATGAAGTTCTGCTACATAATCACCCGCCACCCCATGGATATGGTTGCTGCTGAGCTTGGGTATTAGCTCATCAGGCGGGACAGCCAATTTGACAAATAAATGTGGCCAGGATGGACATGTTTCATCCAAGCTTTTTATGGGAACCTCTACCACCTCTCCCGAAAAGATGGTCATATGGTAGTGCCCTGCTTTTCTGAATAATCGGGCGAAGGTTGCCTTGCTTTTCCCTGCGATATACCTGACATGACAACCTCTCCCACTATACTTTTCAATAGCTGGAACTAAGGAGACTTCCTTTAAGTTCTCAGAGGGGTCAGCTGCCTGCCTGGCATACCAGGTAGCCATAGCCCCGCAATTACATAAGGCGTAAATATCATTAGCAGAGTCGTAGTGTCGCAGGTCGGCAAAAAGAACCGGTTTGCCAGAGAGCAATTTCAAGATTTGCATAGTAACGGCACCATCAGTGTCCGCCTCACAGGAGAGCACAAAGGGCTCCTTTCTCCCGTCCCAATCGTAAGGGTCGTTCATGAAGGCAGCACTCAGACATTGAGTATAATAGTATTCGCTGAGTTCGTAATGGCATTTAATGGCGGCAAAATCTAATTGCCTGTCCTCAATAATGTCTTTGGTGGCATAGTAGTGTCGGATTTGCACCTTTAAAGTTTCCGGAGTGAGCTTTTTTGCATCGTAGTCAATTGCTTTGACCTGGCTTTCTAACCAGTTGTACGCCTTATCGACCAACTTGTAGGGCATCTCAGTTGACCTCCTGACAATCTCCAACTGGTCTATATGCTCCACATCGATTCCAAACAGGGAATAGTACAAATCTGAAGCACTCTCCCCGGTAACCATCCCTATGCTTCTTCCGCCGATTAATCCCAGCACCTGCCCCCTGAGGCGATTAACCGCGTGAGCTGCTCGGCAGAAGATCAGAATCTTATCCATCACTCCTTTATCATCCAGGGAACCATACATCTTTTCACAGGGAATGCCAACCTGCTCCAGACCACTCGAGGCTGCGAGCATCCCTCCTAAACCGGGCAATTTTCCATAATGAGGGGTAAAAGCCAAAAAGGGTCCCTTTACAAATTGACAGGCTATCCGCACAAGGCTTGGAAAGGCAAAAACCGGCACATTCAATATCACAGCATCAACATCCTCCCTGGCAAGATATCTGGCTTCTCCTCTGGCATCCTCCGGACGCCATATAATCTTGTTTCCGGTAATAACCTTAATTCCTCCTACCTCCTCAAGCTTCTGCCGTATCAGGTTGGCTGTCTCCTCAATAACAGGAGCCAGAGACTCATGAACTCTTCTTCTACTATCTGAAAACGATAAAATACCAATTTTCATTACATACTCCCTAATTAATGTTTATTATTGGCAAACACTTTTAATGGTGAGATGCTACGGATCATAAGCAGAATCAACCCAAAAGATATGGGATGCAACAGGCTTACGGTGATAAAAATGGGTCCATAGCTATGATAATTTTCCAAGATAAATCCTACAATCATGGCAAAAATCATCGCCCCAAAGGAACCGCTGGCCCCGATTAAACCTGCTACAGAACCGACTGTTCCCTGGGGGTATAAATCAGCCGGTAGTGTTTGTATGATGACCGACCAAAACTGATGCCCCAGAAAGGCTATACTGATGAAGACGATAGCCAGCCCTGTTGGTGATGGAACTATCAGGGCGGCTACGGGCATTAAGGCTGCGCTAATGCCCAGAGCAACTTTTCGGGATGCGTTGAGAGTCAACCCCCTTTTCATAAGAAAGCTGGAGAGCCAGCCTCCAAACATACTGCCAAAACCTGCTGCCGCATAGGGGATCCAGGCATAATATCCTATCTCTTGTATATTGAACCCTCTGGTATCGGTTAGATATTTGGGAAGCCAGAAGATGTAAAAGAACCACACCGAGTCGGTCAGGAACTTCACCACCAGGAGACACCATACCTCCCTGTAGGAGAATAGACTAATCCACTTAACCCTCTGTGTCTGTCTGGTTATATCCAGCTCTCTTTCCTCTTCCTGGCTATTCAGTATAAGGTGAGATTCTTCCTCTGTGATATTGGGATGATTTTTGGGGAGGCGATAGAAGAATAGCCATAACACCGCCCAAAGAAGCCCTACTGCCCCACTGATGATGAAAACCCATCTCCAGCTCAATAACACAACAATCAAAGCCAACAGTGGTGGGGCCATGACAGCCCCTATGCTGGAGCCAGTGTTAAACATTCCAAAGGCTATGGAGCGCTCTCTCGCCGGAAACCACTCGGAGACACCCTTTGCCGATGTGGGGAAACTCCCCCCCTCACCCACACCCAGCATAAAACGGAAGGTGGCTAAGCCCCGAAAACCATTGACAAGCCCCTGAGCCATACAGGACAGAGACCACCAAACCATCATTATGCTGTAACCGAGGCGCGTGCCCAGCCAATCGGCTATGCGTCCCCCTCCCGCATACATTATGGCGTAGGAGAGCAAGAAAAGGCTGTTCAGAGCGGCAAATTGGGTCTCCGTAATGGAGAACTCCTTTTGCAGCTGAGAGATGACTACCGGAAGAGTCTGGCGGTCTAAGTAATTTATGGCTGTAGCAAAGGTAAGAACTATAGCAATATACCATCTCAGGTTCTTTATCTTAAATCCTTCTCTCACCAACAGCCTCCACTTTTACAACAGAAAGCCATCTTTTGAAGGATTTAGCCCACGCACTTTTAGCACCTTACGACAACCACGGCTTTACTACCTAATATATCACCTCAGACTAATCCTGAAAGATAAATTCAGACACTCCGATTGAAATCTGCAAACCTCTAATTATATAGATTGGTTATAACGAATAATATTATATCATTAATAGAAGCCGAACTTCCCCGCCCAAAATGGAAAATACTACCTCTTTCCTCAGAGATAAAGAAAAATCATGCGGGGGAGAGCTTTCTCCCCCGCATTTGGTAACTACCTCGTCTACTTAGAACACGAAGCGCAGCGACAGCTGGGCAGCCCTTGGAGGCTGAGGATTGACAGCCAGGTTATAGTTTACGTCCCGAATATCATTCGCCCGCCAGTTTCTATATGTGCACCAGTTGAAGATATTGAAGAAATCCAGAGCTACTTCTAGGTTGTATCTCTGAAAAGCAAAAGCTTTCTGGAACCGCATATTGAGACGGAATTCAGGGTCTGTAGTACGACCGGAGGTACCCCATTTTCTTCCCGCATAGTAGTGATTGTTGGCTACCCAGATGATGTCACTGACCACTCTGCCGTTGGATAGGACAACGCCGGGCGCATCTTGGTAATAGTCATAATCCCCGTCCATATCCACTATAAAGCGACCAGACTGGGCATTGAAGAACACCGACATGGATATATCCGCCGGCAGAACGTAAAAACCAGCCACCTTGAATACCCAGCGATATCCAGTGTTGACTTGGTCTATATCATCGGGACTTGCATAGACGAATTGCTTTACCAGGTTGGGGCTAAACTTGAGATGGTCCTCTTTCCGCCAGAAGTGGCTGTAGCTGGCCATAAGACCCGCTCTCTCAGTGAAATTCCTGCGCATCGTTAACTGGAAGGTGTCGTAGCGGAATATTCGCCGCCGCTCATCTCCAGAAAACCACTGTCGCCGGGTAACTCCATCCCACTGGGGCCACGTTCTGCCGATAAACCTCCCATCGTCGGAGAAGATGGCATTTATATCTTCTCCTTCCAAGGGGTAATGGAGCTGATGCATGAAAAAGATTTCCATAGCCAGGTTCCAGGGGAGCTCCCGCTCGTATGCTAAGGTCCACTTCCAGTTGTACTCCATCTCTAAATTTTTGTCGTTATGATGCGGATTAGTTGGGTCTGCCCCTCCACGATAGAGGTACAGGGCTTCGGGTCCCTGGCCGAAATCCTCAGGTCTGATACGCCAGGTGTCGGTGGTGAGCTCACGGGCGTAATTGTTATAGTCTCCGGTGCCCACAAACTCATAAAACTTGCCAACGCTTCCCCTGATCACACCATTTTTGCCCATGTCGTAAGCAAAACCAAACCTGGGTTGAAATCCGCTGTCCTGGAACTCCATGTTTTCCCGAATGTAGGGATAAACTTCCTCCAACCATAGGGGCAGCTCGTCACGATAGAACATATACAGGTCGGAATAAGACCAGCGAACTCCATAGTTCAGGGTCAGCTTGTCGGTAACATTCCAGGTATCTTGAGCATAGATGTCGTAGAGATGGCAGATGACTTTGTTTAGGTAGTAACCTGAAGGCCTTTTATTTAGAGCTTCCCATAAGTAGGGTTCGGTGAGACCGTAATTCTCATAATCTAGACCGAACTTCATGTAGTAGAAGCTACCATCCAAGCCCTGCCACACAGGGTATTGTTCATGGTGGTAGTCACGAGAACGGGGATTGATATACTGCCTGGGTCGCAGCTCGGCTCCGAACTTGAACTCGTGGCTTCCAGTGCCCCACAGGTCTGCAGGTAGCCAGGAGTAGTTGGCATTGATATGGATGCCCTGGCGATAGGAGATGTAGTCCTGCTCATAGTTGTGGTCATATCTCTCTATAGCACCCCGGTACCTGTCGTAATAGACATATTCTGCTCCCTCTTCCTGGGCTATCGTATTGTTCCCAATCCTATGGAATCCCGCAATAATCTGAGCAATGGAGTTCTGTCCGAAAACCCCGGTCCAGCTCCCCGAATAGGTGTATCCCCCTCGCTCTAATGTCCTGAGGGAGGCTATGGTATCCCTCTCGGGTCGTCCAGAACCGGTGTTCTTCATGTCATACCGGTCGGTAGAGACGGTGGCGAAGAATCGGTGGTTTTCAGTCAGCGTCCAGCTCACTTTCCCATAGGAGGGATATCCGCGGGTGTTCTGAACAATTTTTTCTTCCCATCGGACACCTTCGTACTGATGGTCCTGGTTATAGATCTTCATGGAACCCATAAACCATATTTTGTCGTGCTTGATCGGTCCGGAAAAGGTAACCGCAGGTTCAAAATAGCTGTCTTTTAATGAGGTACCGCCTTCCACATTAGACCAGTTGAAACTTTGCGGCTGATAGAGCAGCTGAACATTTCCGTGGAACTCATTACCACCGCTTTTGGTGACAATATGCATCTGTCCCGCTCGGGCAGTGCCATATTCCGCTTCGTAACCCCCGGATTTGATATTGACCTCCTCGATAGCCTCATAGTTCATGGTGTAGTACATTCTTCCGCTCATAGCATCGTTCATATCGAGACCGTCGACATACATCTTGCTCTCATAGGCATCGTTCTGCCAACGGTGCTGAATATCTCCCTCATTCTCGAGATTAGAAGCATTCACATGAGGGGTTTCACCACTTCCCCATAATCTGCCGGTTTCCTCCTCATACTGGGTCACCCCTGGGAGCATAAGCCACACATCCTGAGCCCTCAAGCGGGGTGCTAAGGGGAGGGTGGTAATGGCATATTTATCCACAGTGAATGACTGGTCGGCTTTCTCCACATCAACCAGAGGCTGTTCGGCGAGGACAGTGATTGTTTCTGCTAGCGCTCCTATGCGCATGACGAAATTTTCGGAAGAAGTGCTATCAACTCTCACCTCAATGTTATCTTTCCTGTACGGGGCAAAGCCCTCTAAAGACGCTTCCAGGTCGTATCTCCCTGGTGGCAGACGAAGAAATCGGTAGAGTCCCCTGTCATCGGTGACGGTGGTGCGTGTGCCCATCATGGCTGGGCTGCTGATAGTGACGGAAACCCCAGGCAGCGGCAAACCCTGTTCATCTTTCACCAGCCCTCTAAGAGTACCGTCCTGGGCTATAGCCACACTGGAAAAGATGAACAGAACCGATGCCACAATCAATAAAGAAAATCTCCTCTGATGCATGGCACTCTCCTTATTAAATAATATTGATTTTTGAAATTTATACCCCATCATTATTTAATAAGTTTCCCACCTCCTTTCCATTGTTGTTCTCAGGTTGTTCGGCTTCTTGCGAAATTTGGATCAATCTGCGAATTTCAGCTTGCTCCGGAGCAAGCTTCAACGACTTTTCCCACAGCTCTCTGGCTTTTTCTCTTTGACCGAGGGCGAAATAAGCCAGAGCCAGCTGATTCAAGTTTTGCAGTTCCTCAGGTTGCTGCATACGCACCCGTTCGAAAAACCTCACCGCATCGCCATATTGCTTCATCTCCAATGCACATTCTCCCGCCAGCTTTAGAAGAGAAAGGTCATTTGGTTCTTTGACGAGAAGCTGATTCAGTAGTTCCTTGGCAGCGTCATAGTCTCTCTGCTTCATACGAATAGAAGCCATCATTGTGGCTGAATATTTGTCTTCAGGATTGAACTCCAAAATCTTTTGCAACATTTCTGCTGCCTTAGGATTCTTATTCTGCAAATAATAAAGACGAGCCCGCTCTCTGCTGTTCTCCATCGATTCCAGGGCGGAGAAGGGCTTGGTTAAGACCACCGGATTTTCAACCTCATCCTCAATAACATCGAACGCTAACCAACCATTCAATATGGCTACCTCCCCCTCCCCAACCAGGAACGCTCTTAACCTGAAATGACCAATGCTTATTTCTTCTAGAGGAATGGGTTCGATGACAGATATAACTGCTCCGGCAAGCTTCCGCGCATTGAGGGGGTCTTTTTGCCACTCCTTAACTAATTTATCTCCCTGATACAGCTCGTATTTCAGGAGCACTTTCTCCTCCATATCTACTCCCCAGTTCTCGGGAAAAGCCATCTGAAAGAAAAGGTATCCCGAACCCCTCAATTGAAATGCACTGTTCCAGCTTGGCGTTAACGCATAAAGGTCAGTGCGAAAGGGTCCAGGAGGGAGCGGCTTCTCCTCCAGCAAATGGTAGCGTAGGATGGGGAGCATCCCCGCTAAAATCGGCTCACGATCAGAATCGAACACATCGATGGCTTGGGAAGCGCGTCCCATACTGTTTGAAGTAAGATTGGCCAGTTGGCTCGATAAGTTAAACTTCCCCGGAGTGATCACCATGCGTCCCAGATAGGCCATAGGGCGATTTTTAATGGCTTCTACCTGCTCCGGAGTAAAATAGAGGTCACCTCGGTCTGCATACTCTGCAACTTTCTCCCTCTGTTCATTCTGTAAAGCCCCATCTACTTCAAAGCTGGTGTAATATTTCTCTTTATAGTTCTGAATAGTTATATACTGCGGTTCAATGAATAAAGAGAAATCCAGAAAATAATTCCCCGACTTATCCAGCCACAGGAAGTAGGTAGGACGATACACCATAGTAAGAAATGCGTATTCGGTGCGAACCACACCTCCGAGATATTTATCGACATAGCGTGTATCGGCCACCCGATATGGTACCCTGTCGATATTATTCAAGAGCAAGTGAGAGCTAAAACTAAAGTTCATATCCTGATGAAGGATGGTACCCAGGGATTCTTCTGGTAAATAGCTCTGGGCGGCCATTGGTAACTCGGGGGCCATAATTTTAAGCTCGTCGTAGATACGGGAATAGTCAGTGTATTCCATTGGGTCATGAACCCGCAGCAGATTTTGAACCGGCTCGAAACCGGGCATATAGAGCTTGTAATCATTAACTCCAACCTTCTGATAAAATAGAAGAAAAAAGTAAGCCGGAAGCCCCTGCGCCGGAGTCCCTCGGTAGACCCACAGTTCCAATGGAAGTGTCCACTGCGGGTCGGGAAACATCTTCCGCTCATCGGGTGGACCAAGCAGTATGTAGATGCGACCCCGCTCACTCTTGGAACCAGATGTGGGACCAAAAGTCCTGAAAAGTTTGTTAGCGCTGGTAATTCGAGCATAGTGCTCATCTTTGTATTCATTTTCCAGAGTCCCGGGAGTGGGGTCCCTCGCCAGCCAAAAGTCTTTGATGAACTCTTCCCGCGCCTCGTCATCTTTCAAAGCCATAAACATCTCTCGCTCGGCATCGGTAATGATATAAAAAGCCTCCTCCTCCACCCAGCGCAGATATTTCTCCGGTAGCTTCCCTTTCTCCTGAGAATACAGTCGATGGGGATAGATGAAAGACAACAACAGCACTATAAAAGCAATATAAAGGAATAGGGGAATCTTTCTCTCCATGCGCGATGCCTCATAAAAGTCTTTAGCGTCCCTCAATTCGCAAGTCCTATCGTCCGTTCTATCTCTTAATATCTCTATTAATAACCCAGCAGCAGCTTGTCCCAACTGGTAGGTAGGTTGTGCCACCACGGTTAGCCGC
>CABWKN010000088.1 GCA_902505605.1 Candidatus Guanabacterium sedimentis | reverse complement strand
AAAACATAGACACGGTGTCCGGCATCAGCTTCCAGCCGGTGGCATTCACCGGAAGGATAAGCGAAAAGAAGAGGATGGAGCAGCGTTACACCCTTCCTGACATGGCTAAAGACCTTGAAGAGCAAACCGGACTCTTCTCAGATGACGACTGGTATCCGCTGTGCTGCACTGTTCCCTTCTCCCGATTCTTCATGGCGGTGCGGGGATTCAATTCGGTAAGCATCACCTGCCATCCCCACTGCTCCCTGGCCACCTACCTCTTCCTCAACCAGGACGACCCCTTTAACACCGCCAGGCCGATCACCCAGTTTGTCGACATCCCCAGCATGCTCAAAGAATTGAACAAGCTGGCCGGAAAAGCTGGAAAGTCCCGCTTTAAGGCGTTCTCGAAGATCAAAGCCTTCAATGCATTTCGTAAATACTACAAAAATGACCAAGCCCCCCATGGGCTCACATTTTCCAAATTCCTCGACCAGCTGGCCGGGATGATGGACAAGGATATAGGCAGAAGGGAAAAAGGACCAAAATGGAGGTCCCTGATGGTGGGGGGGATGCACTTTATGGACATTTACAACTACGATGTGGAACGGGTGAGAAGGTGCGTCATCCACTATACGAGCCCTGATGGGACCCTCTACCCCTTCTGCACCTATAATTCAGGACCCTATTTCAGGGAGAAGATAGAGAAGAAATTCTCCACCCCTTTGCCAGGTAAATAAAGAAAAAAACCTCATCATCCGGGGCGGACTTACCAAAAAGGAAAAAGTTCCCTATCTATGGGAAGAGAGGTGGCTGTTTTCAGCCAAACTCTTGTCAAACTCCTCCCTTTTTTGATATACTATGTTGAGTAATAACTTCAACAAACTTATAGAGCTATGATCCGTTTTGAAGACATTGTAGAGGAAATTCTCCGCTATAACCCCGAAGCAGACATTGACCTGCTTCGACGAGCCTATATCTTCTCGGCCAGGGAACACCGGGGACAGGTAAGGCTATCAGGAGAGCCCTACCTCAGCCATCCCCTGGCAGTGGCTAAGATATTAGCCGACAAGCGCCTTGATGTCATCTCAGTGGCTGTCGGGCTCCTCCACGATGTAATCGAAGACACCCTTACCACCAGGGAAGAAGTGGAGAGCTACTTTGGAGCCGATATAGCTAATATTGTCGCCGGGGTAACCAAGATTAGCAAGATCCCCTTCACCTCGCAAGAAGAGATACAAGCCGAGAACCTGCGTAAAATGATACTGGCCATGGTCGACGACATCAGAGTCATCCTGGTAAAGATCGCCGACCGCCTCCACAATATGAGAACCCTTCAATTCCATAATCCCGAACAGCAGGAACGTATAGCCCGCGAGACCCTCGACATTTATGTCCCCCTGGTGAACCGCCTCGGTATGGGAAAGATAAAAAACGAGCTGGAATACCTCGCCTTCCTCCACCTTTATCCGGAGAACTTTCAGAGCCTGAAAAATAAGATTGAAAAAGAGAAAAAGGTGAGCCAGGGCTTCATCAAGAAGATTACCCGCATACTGGAAACCAACATGAGAAAGAACAAAATCTCCGCCAAAGTCGAAGGGAGGGTTAAAAACCTTTACAGCATCTACCAGAAAATATTAAGGCAGAAAATAAGCCTGGACGAAGTGTATGACTACATAGCCTTCAGAGTCATCACCAACAGTGCAGGCGATTGCTACGCCGCCCTGGGTATCATTCACAATCTCTGGAGCCCTATTCCCGAAAGGTTTAAAGACTACATCGCCATGCCAAAGCCCAACAAATATCAATCGCTTCATACCTCAGTCATCAGCAAAGAGGGAAGTGTATTTGAGATTCAGATCCGCACCAAGGAAATGCATAAAATAGCCGAAGAAGGTATCGCCGCCCACTGGAAATATAAGGAGAAGAAGTTCATTCCCACAGCCGAAGACCAGGAGTTCCTCTGGCTGCGCCAGATGGTCGAATGGCAGCAGGAAGTAAAAGACCCGCGGGAGTTCATGCACTCCCTCAAAGTCGACCTGTACCAGGACGAGGTATATACTTTCACCCCAAAGGGAATGGTGAAATCCTTCCCCAGGGGTGCCACAGTAATCGACTTCGCTTACAGCATTCACACCGAGTTAGGACACCAATGCGTCGGGGCGAGAGTCAACGGCAAGCTGGTCCCCCTGAAAACAGCCCTTAAAAATGGCGACATTGTGGAAATTATCACCTCCCCGGGACATGGTCCCAGCCGTGATTGGCTCGTCTTCGTGAAGACCTCCCGCGCTCGCAGCAAAATAAAGCAATGGCTTAACAGGAAAGAAAGAGAAAGAAGCATCGAACTTGGGAAGAAACTCTTAGAAAAGGAGCTTAAAAGACACCACCATAGCCTGAAAAAGCTTCTTTCCAAAGGGGAAATACGAGAAGTAGCCTCCCAACTGGGTCATCTTCAAGAAAACGACCTCTTCTCCGCCCTGGGCTATGGAAACCTATCCCCGCGCCAGGTGCTCTCTCGCCTCCTTCCACCAGAGGAGCTGGAAGAAAAGGAAGCCTTCCAGCCTCTCCCTCCGCTTGTCAGGAGAAAATTGGTAGAAAAGAAGGTCCTGGTGAAAGGCCACGACGACCTCCTCACCTACTTCGCCCGATGCTGCAACCCTATCCCGGGGGAGAGAATCATCGGTTACATCACCCGAAACCGGGGAATATCTGTTCATTCTGCCGATTGCCCCAATCTGATGAACCTCCTCTATGATACCGCCAGAATGATCGAAGTCGAATGGGAACTCGATAAAGACCACTCCTATCCGGTAGAGGTCTCCATCTACCTGGAAGACAGGCCCGGAATGCTGGCTAAAATCACCTCCGCCATCGCCAACCAGAAAACGAATATAAAGAATATCACCCAGAAAGAAGTGGAGGGGAAGAAGGCTCTATTAAATCTATTGCTGGAAGTAAAAGATATACAGCATCTGAGGAAAATTGTAAGTTCGCTACGAGGCATCAAGGGAGTCATTGAGGTAAAAAGGGTGCTCCGCCAGACCCTTGCTGTCTCATAGTTGCCGGAAAGAATCTTCCACCGTTAAGAGCTCATTACCTTGCTTACTTTATCTGAACGGAGACATCTGGTGCACACGTAGACCCTTAGAGTTCTCCCACCGATATTCACCCGCATACGATGTAGATTGGGTTGGAACTTACGCCTGCTCACATTGTGCGCGTGGCTGATCCGACGACCAAACTGCACCCCTTTGCCACAATAAACACATACCTTAGCCACTGTCAGCAACCTCCTTTGTTGAGACAACTATGCTACCATAACAAAGAAAGAGGTGCAACTCCTATATGTCCCTAAAAAAAATTTAACATTTTTTAAAATTTTACTTGACAAGGGGCAAAAAATAGTTTATAGTTATGTAAGGAATTCAGGAGAAACCTATGGCATTCTATAGAACAGTTGAAGTAGCTGAAAAGGTTGGAGTCACCAAAGAGACTTTATACAAGTGGCTCCGCAAAGGTAAAATACCAGAACCAGACCGGGATTATCGTAATTATCGTATATGGACCGAGGCAGACATAAGAAACTGCCTTAAATATAAAAACCGCAGAGTGCCGGGGGAGAAAGCAGTTAGGAGGTGATATCCCCACACTTAGAATCCCTTCCCTTCTTTCTCTCCTTTTCGTACAAGGAGGCAGAAAATTGGCCCTCTCAAAAGGAAAGCATTTGGTGGGGCTGGACATAGGCTCCAGCTCGGTTAAGGTAGTGGAACTCAAGACCACTCCCAAAGGTCTCCACCAATATCATCTGGTCAACCTCGGCATGGAGCGGCTGGCTCCAGAGGCGATTGTGGACGGAGCTATTATGGATTCTGGGGCTGTTATCAATACCATCCATCGTGTTTTCGACCAGAACAGAGTAAGGGTGAAAAGCGTGGCTACCTCACTATCGGGAAGCTCCGTCATTATCAGAAAAATATCCCTTCCGGTAATGAGTGATGAGGAGTTAGCGGAGTCAATCCATTGGGAGGCAGAGCAATACATCCCCTTCGCCATAGAGGATGTAAATCTGGACTACCAGGTGATGGAGAGAGGGAGTGGAGACCAGGCCACCATGGATGTCATCCTGGCAGCGGTAAAAAAGGACAGAATCAACAACTACACCAGTGTCATCACTCATGCGGGAAGGATACCAGTGGTTATGGATATCGACGCCTTCGCCCTCCAAAATGCTTTTGAGATAAACTACCCGGATGAACTGGATAAAGTGCTGGCTCTGATAAATGTGGGAGCCAGCGTGACCAACATCACCATATTTCAGCAAGGTACCTCGGTCCTCTGGAGGGATATATCCTTCGGGGGAAACCAGTATACCGAATCCATTCAGAAAGAGCTCAACCTCAGTTATGAACAAGCAGAGGAGCTTAAGAAGGGGGGTGAGGTGGAGGGAATTCCCCAGGAGAGCCTCCTTTCTATTCTCAACTCCGTCTCCGCCAATATAGTCAGAGAGGTGCAGAAGACGGTCGATTTCTTCCAGGCTGTCTCGCTGGACAAGCTCGTCATCTCCGGCGGTTCTGCCAAGATAAAGGGGCTTGACCAATTCCTCTCTGAGAAGTTAAACACCCCCGTAGAAATGTTTAATCCTTTTAGGAACATCAGTTACAGCTCCAGGGAGTTTGACCCCGATTACCTTAATGAGGTAGCCCCCATCTTCGGGGTTGCCGTTGGATTAGCCTTAAGGGAGGTAGTTACCTAATGATAAGGATTAACCTATTACGAGAAGAGATAAGCCTCCCACGGAAGCGACCTCCTGTATCAGTCTCCGAGAAGAGGAAGAACCACCTGCTTATTTTCCTGCTCGTGCTATCTTTTGGAGCAATAGGCTTTTTATGGTGGCGGGTAGAGAGGCAGATTGCCATTTTAGACCGTAACATACGGATTGCCGAACAAAGACGGATCAAACTCGAGGGAATCATAAAAGAAGTAAAAACCTATGAAGAGCAGAAGCAAAGCCTGCAGAGTAAGCTCGACCTGATCGTCAACCTCCAGAAGAACCAGGCAAGCCCGGTGCAGCTTATGCAGCAGGTGAGCGACCTTTTACCCATTGAAATCTGGATTCAGAGCCTCCGGCAGCAGGGAAATCAGATTAACCTTGAAGGGAGTTCGGTAAGCTACAACGCTATTGCCACCTTCATAGAAAACCTTAACCGTTCGAACAGAGTACAACCGGGCAGTGTAAATCTGATCAATGCTGAGGAGCGGGGGCCGGGGGAGATTAAATTTTCCCTATCCTGGATCTTTGTGAGAGATTAACAGAAAGGATAATAGTGAGGAGTTAGCTGCCATGGAATTAAGCAAGCTATCAACCACAGCCCAATTGCTGGTGATAGTGCTAATAATTGTCGGCTTCTTCCTGGTGTTTTATGTATCCATATACTCCGGAAAAGCCGAGGAGATAGAGAAGAAGAAAGTGGAGTTAGGCGCCTTGCAGCAGGAGATAGAACGAGGGGAGGCCACGGCTAAAAGACTGGGGGAATTCCAGCGGGAGGTTGAGCGTCTGCGCAGCCGATTCCAGATTATGCTACGGATACTCCCCGATGAAAAGCAGACCGAGGACTTATTGCGAAAGCTCCAGAGTCTGGCTACGGATTCTAACCTCGACATTAAGATATTCAACCCCGGGGATCTGGTAAGAAAAGAGTTCTATGCTGAGTATCCCATTTCCATGCGAGTTCACGGCTCCTATCACAATCTGGCTACGTTCTTCGACAAAGTAAGCAAGCTGTCACGCCTGATCAACATCAGCGGGCTCGTCATCAACGCTAATCCAACGGGTGGAGAGAATCCTATAATTGCCAACTATACAGCCATAACCTTTGTATTTATCGGCTCCTAATGGGAGTCAGAAGGAGATATAAAGATGAGGAAGAAAAGCTATCTCTGGGAAAGGCTGCTTGTGCCTCTTATTTGTATAACCTTCCTCTTCTCTTTTATTTTTATGGCTGAGCAGCTCGCAGGCTGGGAAGGACTCCAGCAGCAGCAACAGCAGCAGCAACCAAAAAAGGAAGAGAAAAAGGCTCCCGAAAAAACCGTCAAGGAGATGATACAAAAAGAAGAGGATGTGTTAGCAGGAAAACCGACCGGCTATAGCCCCCAGTCCTTGCGGGACCCGTTTGAGAACCCTTTCATAAAAAGAGCTCAACAGAAAAGGCTCAAGAAACCTGGCATTGCCGGAATGCTCATAAACGAGGTAGAGCTGGTTGGCATT
Organism: Candidatus Guanabacterium sedimentis; assembly: GCA_902505605.1. Classification (GTDB taxonomy): domain Bacteria; phylum Acidobacteriota; class B3-B38; order Guanabaribacteriales; family B3-B38; genus Guanabaribacterium; species Guanabaribacterium sedimentis. The sequence continues at coordinate 6,138 of CABWKN010000088.1, read as the reverse complement.
CTCAAGAAAGGTGACGAGTACATTGCCATTTTTAACGGAACCGACAATCTCGGCTACTTCCTGAGGGTGAACGATGAGCTGGAGGATGGTCGGATTAAAGAGATAACCATAGAAACGGTGGTCTTTGAACAGAGAATCGAAGACCCCACCGCCATAAGAAAAACCAGGGAAGTTATTAAGAGGCTTTATCCGCTCAGTGGAGAAAGGTGATGAGAAAAAAAATATTCCGGATATTAATTTGTGTGCTACTGCTATCCCTTGCTAATTATCCCATCAGAGCCAAACCTACCATACCAGCATACTTACAGACTGAGGATGAAAAGCTCCTTAATCCCCTTCTGACCAATGACCAGGAAGCGCCGCCAGCGGTAGAGGTCAATAAAATCCTCGCCCAGCGAATAGAAGAAGAGGTGTTGATAACCATAAGCACCACCGGAAGGGTAGAATACACTGTTCTGGAATTGGATAATCCCCCTCGAATAGTGATTGACCTGAGAAATGCCATCAACCTACTCCCCCGTAAGACCATCCAGGTCAACTACCCTCAGCTCTCACGAATCCGCACCTCTCAATACAAGCTCACCCCTGAGAAGGTTACCCGAATAGTTCTGGACCTAAACCTCAAGCAAAGCTATAACCTTTTTACCGACGGCAACCTCCTGAAAGTCTATCTCCGAGCCTTTGAAGAAGGAGTTCCCTCAGTCGGGATACCACAAGCAGTAGCAGAAGAAAAAGCACCTCCTGTACATGAAGTCCCCCCTGAAAAGCCAAAAGAAGAAAAAGAAGAGGTAGCTCCACCAGTTGAGGAGCCTCCCGTAGCAGTAGAAGAAAAGGCACCTCCCAAGGAGGAAGTCCCTCCTGAGGAGCTGAAAGCGGAAATAGAGGAAGAGAAGCCATCCCCACCTCCTCCGGAGGAGCAGGAGGTCCAGGTTCCCCCCAGCTTCTATCAAACAAGAAGGATAACCAGAGAAGAGGTCCGTTACACCGGGGAACCGATAAGCTTTGATTTCAAGAATCTCGACATCCACGATGTGATCCGACTCTTTGCCAATATCACCGGGCTGAATTTCGTAATTGACCCCGATGTGAGTGGTCGGATAACCATAGTTCTCAAAGATGTTCCCTGGGACCAGGCTCTGGACATCATCCTCAAAAACAACGGCTTGGGAAAGGTATATGAGCTCAATGTAGTTCGCATCGCCACCAACCAGAAATTAGCCCAAGAAGCCGCCGCCGAGCGGAGATTGAAGGAGGAGATAGAGCTGGCGGAAGACTCCATCACGGTGACCTGGTCAGCCAGCTATGCCAAAGCTGGCAATCTGGAGGCGATTGTCCGCAAGAACCTCTCCACCAAGGGAGATGTTATCATTGACGAGAGGACTAACACCCTGATAATCACCGATATCCCCCGTCGAGTGGGCACCATTACCGACCTCATCGAGACCTTGGACATACCTACTCCCCAGGTGATGATTGAAGCGCGCATCGTGGAGACCACCGCCAGAGTGCTCCAGGATTTGGGAGTTAAGTGGGGGTTCCGCCAGGTAGCCGATGCGCTCCACGGCAACACTACCAACTTCTTCTTCCCCAACAACTATCAGATGCAGGGAATGGCTCCCAGCCGGCAGAGGATGGGGGGTGCTATGGGAGCAGGATTTGGTGCAGGAATGATGGGTGGTGCAATGCCCGGGGCGATGGGTGCGGGAATGTTGGGTCCTGAAAGCGGGATTGGAGGGACACCCTATGCGGTAAATCTTCCCACTATTGAGGCGCCCAATACCGCGTTGGGCTTTACCTTCGGCAGTCTTGGCGGTATCTTCTCTATTGACGCTCAGCTGGAGCTCCTTGAACGCCAGGAGCAGGCACGGGTACTGTCGCGACCTAAAGTTGCCACCTTGAACAACATTCCAGCTACCATCAAGAGTGGTTTCCGCATCCCGGTTACCACCCAGATGGCTCTGGGAATGGTCTCCACCATGTACCAGGATGCCGCCCTGAAGATGACGGTCACCCCCCAGATAACCGCCGATAACACCATCATAATGGAACTCGAGGTAAGCAACGACTACCCCCTGACCGGTGGTGCTAATCCGCAGATATCGACCAAAAGCGCCACCTCGGTAGTTCTTGTCCCTGATGGGGGGACAGCCGTCATCGGAGGCATCATGCAGGTGGCGGAGAGTTTTGAGCAAAGCAGAACCCCATTGCTCCATCGAATACCTATCCTCGGATGGCTGTTTAAAAGCCGATACAAAAGCAAAAGCAATAGGGAGCTTCTGATTTTTGTCACTCCCAAGATTTTGAAATGAAAGGTAGGGGTTACTTAAATTAAAGGAGAGGGAGATGAAAAATAAACCCTTGTTGCTACTTCTGATACTATCCCTCTTGTTAGGAGGCTTTGCCTGCGGCACCAAAAATGAGATCGGAGAAACCGTTGCCCCGGTTTACCTGGTAGTTTCCGCTATACAGCCACTGCACACCACTCCCGTCTACGATATCAGCAAGCACTTTGGTGATGTCAACTTCAACGGACTGCCCCTTGACGAGGTTGTGCTGGTAGAGCTGACAAACGATTTCAAAGACCCTTTGACTACTACTCCGAGTTCATACCAGGATATCATCGTCACCAGCTACAGGGTCTCTTTTGCGCGAACTGACGGTGGGATAGATGCGCCCAGTGCGTTTGAAGAGGTCATCAACTACCGGATACCCTGTGGGGATACGATAAGCTTAGATAAGCTGGTGATTCTCAAAGCCCACCAGAAGCTTCAGCCTCCATTGGAGTTCTTGCAGCCTTGGTCACTGGGCTTTGAGCCCTCTACCAATTACATCTCCATAACCTGCCAGGCACTCATTGAGTTCAGTGGAGAAACGGTCACCGGGGAACAGGTCTTCGCCGGCGGTTCTTTTATGATAACCTTTATGGACTATTCCGACTCCGAATAAGAAGGATGACAGAGATGACAAAGAAAGGAACCAGAGCACGATATTTTCTGATAGGTTTGCTCTCCCTCGTGATAGCGGGTTGGCTCACTTTCTGCTCCCTCGACGAGCCAACCGGACCTTCGGGTCCTTTAGGGGATGAGCACAATCCGCCGGAGGACACCGGCAGTTTCAACAGCATAAGCCTCTCTGCTTTTCCGGGCTCTATACCCGCTGATGGTCACACCTCCAGCATTATCACCGCCACAGTAAAAGACCAGGATGGAAATCCCGCTCCTAATGGGTTACCAGTAGACTTCACTACTGAGGAAGGGAACCTTTCCGCAGACGGAATTACCCCAGAAGTCCCAGGTCAGGCTTACACTGGCATCACCAGCCGGGGTGAAGCTATTGCCTACCTCATAAGCTCCACCAAGGTGTGCCTTACCGAGGTACAAGCCAAGCATGGAGAGGCTCTGGCGGCGGTCCAAATCCAGTTCTATCGCACCGAGAAAGATGCCGGCAGAATTGACCTGACCGCCTTGGGCATGGACGGAAGCGAATACAAAGGTGGAGGGGAGCCTCCATTGGAGGTTATCCTCATGGCGGTGGTATACAACAGATACGATGTTCCCATGCCACATGCGCAGGTTATTTTCGCAACCTATAGTGGATTCTTCGACAACGGTAATCAGGCGATCAAGCGCACAGCCGACAGCAATGGAACTGCCTTTGCTCTCCTCCATCAGGTAGCGAAGTCCACTATAGTAAGTGCCAAATCGGGGCTCTTCTATACCGCCATACCAATCCCTATAGGAAAGAATGAGCCACCTAATGCCAGCCTGGTGGTTACTCCCACTTCAATTCCTTCTATTCCTTACACGGTGACTCTTGATGCTTCGGGTTCCACCGACCCCAATCCGGAGGATGCTGCCAATCTAACCTATGAGTTCACCTGGCAAGCAACAGGCACCGCCCATGCTGTCCTGAGTGTGATCGGACCCACCAGTAGCCCCTATGCCACAGCAACTATTGATGCTGGCGTTTCCGGAGATCAGGTGACCTTCATCGTTACTGTCACCGACCCCAGTGGTTTCAGCGACAGCGCCTCTGCAGTGGTGACCATAAGCATACCTTGAGGAAGAGGCAGCCCATAGAGAGAGACCATTGCTCCTGCAAAGGGGAGCGGAGGCCCTCTGGTGGAATTTAGAGAAAAGACTAAGCTTACAAAAAGGTCACCTTCTTAGGAGAAAGCTCATGGCTGAAGAAGAGGAAAGAGAATTTAATATTTCCCCCAAGATTGAACAGCTTCAGAAGAAACTGGATAAGGACCCCGATTCCAAGATTTTCCTTCTTTTAGCCGAGGAATATCGGAAATCGGGAATGCAAGAGGAAGCTATCGCTGTCTGCCAGGAGGGTTTGAAAAAGCACCCCAATTATACATCAGCCAGAGTGGTGCTGGGAAGGGCATATATGGAACTCAAAAATATGTTAGAAGCCCAAGCAGAATTTGAAGAGGTAATCAGCAAAACCCCCGACAACCTTATGGCAAATAAATTCCTGGGGGATTTACATTTTATGCAAGGGAACCTTAACAGCGCCTTGGAGCGATACCAGGTGGTCATAAGATTAGCTCCCTCCAATGAGGAGGTAGCCTCCAGAATAAAAAATATATCAGAAAAACTGTACCAGCAGACTCCCATACCCGTTCGCCCCGATGAGATTACCGACGAGCCCCCATCTCCCCCTTCTGAAGAAGATGAGCACCCAGAGGAGCTCACCGAAGAAAAACCTGAAAATGATGAACGCTTAGCCGAACCTTTCGAAGAAAGACCTAAAGAAAATGAATACAAAGAGGAACTCACCGAAGAAGAAGAAAAACCCTCCAAGATGATGCTTGACCTCACTGAGCAAGAGAACTCCATCCCCATTCCTGAGGCCAGACCAGATGAGCCACCACCTCAACCAACATTACCGCTTCAGGAGGAAAGCTCCATCCTTCCTCCAGCGACAGAGGAATCCCCAGCCATCCCATCGGAGCCAGAAATCCCAGCCATTGACGAAGAAAAAAATGAGCTGACTACAGCAACCATAGCCGAGCTCTACGCCAAACAGGGGCTCTTTGACAAAGCCATCAAACTCTATAATGAACTGCTGGAAGCCAACCCCGACAATATGGAGCTTAAGTTTAGATACGACCAGATTCTGGACCGTAAAAAACAGGAAGAGACCAAGCAAGAAGAGACTAAAGAAACCCCTCCTAATATGGACGAAGGAAAGGAAGCTATTAGGAAACAAAAAATAGAAATGCTCAACAAATGGCTGGAAACCTTAAAGAAAAAGAAACCGCCTCAACCTAACTCAGATGTTTAAAAGCATACTGCAAGAAATCTTAAACCGCGTTAACCACTCCATAGGGGTATTAGTGCTCGATTCTGATGGTCTGATAATCGATAAATTCATCCGAGAAGAAGAGCGGGAGATAGAAAATCTGGCAGTCGAGTGCATAAATTTAATCAAAGAAACCCGTCTTCTTACCCTCAATCCCCAAGTGGGGGCTCTGGAAGAGTTAATCCTTCAGAGCGAAAAAATGCGGTTCATCCTGAGGGCGCTCACCCCCGAGCACTTTCTTATCCTCCTTATGAAACCTGAAGGGCTCACCGGATTGGCCCGCTACCAAATGGCAAAGTCACGCTTTCAATTGGAAAAAGAGCTCCGTTAGCCAGAGCCCCCCTTTATAATATAGCCCTCTCTATCCCCCTGATACCAAAACAGAAGGTATCTCCACTTCACGCTGGTATATCGTTATCGTATAATTTTGTGTGTAAATTCTGAAAGAGAGATGGGCAAAAGGAAAAAAATAGGGTATCCTCTTAGTTTGAATAATCAAACAAGAAAGGAGGATACCCACCATGGAAACTGAATCTATTATACAAGAAATAACCCAAGGTGTCAACATCTGGGAAGGGGTCAGGCAGGAGATCAACCGTTTTGGCAAGAGGCTCATCGAGGGACTATTACGGCAGGAGTTGTTATGCCATCTGGGAAGGAGGGCTTATGAGAGGATTCCCCACAGCCACAATAGCTTAAACGGCTATTATCGGCGCAACCTGGGGGATAAGCTCCTCAGTCTCCAGGGGATAAGGGTTCCCCGGTTGAGGAGGGGAGGTTACCACTTTCGCACCATCCACAGGTACCGCAGGAGGACCACCGGGT
>CABWKN010000087.1 GCA_902505605.1 Candidatus Guanabacterium sedimentis | reverse complement strand
CTGCCCAGCCTTGCTCATCAATGCGGGCAGCCCAATTCCACACCCCGTCCCAGGTTGAATCAGTCCAGCTATCATTGGAAAGAGTGGCGTCTGTAATGGAAGCGGCTGGATTAACTCTAAATTGGAAGCCGGTCAGTCTGTCGTAATAGGGGTCAACGGCAAACTCAAACCAGTCGGAGTCAACCAGGTCATCTCGACGTCCCAGGCGGCTGACGATTGATTCCGGCTGGGAGTCATGGAGCCGGGCAGCCACATAGAGAGACCTATCATCGTAGGCTACCCAGACGGTGGTTTTCTCGGTAGGCTGAGCGCCGTCAATGGGGTCTGATTGCACAAATTCGCTGTAGCCAGCTCCCTGCCAGACCTGTTCATCCAGGACGCCGTCAACTTTAATTGGTTCATCAGCCCTGAGAGCCTGCACAACCTTTTGCTCGGTTGATTGGGAATCTTGAGCTGATACAACAAACGGAAATAGAAAAAGCACCACCAAAACAAGTTTCTTTTTCATTACATAACTCCTTATGAAAAAGATGAGTCATTAAGAACCTCAGGTCTCCCTCTAAAAGCCATCTCATTTATATAGACTCATGAAAAAGCATTTTGGTTGCATTTTAAATGTACTTTTTTATTTAGTATGAAAATATTCATCCATTTTGCTCTCCGATGCTGCGTCATTTAACAGTATGCCTGCACGAGGAAGGGGAAAAGGATAGGTATGCAGAAAAAATCGAGGTCTCCTAAATACGGAGCTATTTGGGAGGAGGGAGTGATTTTCCCAGGGCAAGGTTAATGGCTTCCCGGGAAATTATCACCTTGGGGTCGATTAGCTGGACCTTTGTTCCTGTCATATCCTTCTGGTTCAGTCCCAGAGGGACCTCGGTGCATCCCATTACAATCAGGGAGCATCCTTTGGATATCAGCTCGGAGGCTGCCTGCTTCAGCCTCTGTTTAGCCGGGGCGAGGGGTTTTTTGGCTTTGATGTCGTATATGGCTCTCATCACCAGAGATTGCTGGGTCGATTCCTCGGGATGAACAACTTCCAACCCCCTTTCCATAAAGGTTGTGGAGTAGATGCCGACTTTTATGGTGCCGGTGGTGGCTAACAATCCCACCTGCTTCTCCTTTGGGTAACGCTGCTTGATGAAGTCGGCTGTCTTGCCAATCATATTCAATATGGGGATGGAAACCTCTTTTTGCAGTTGAGGAAGATAGTGGTGAGCGGTGTTGCAAGGGATGATAATGAAGTCTGCTCCGGCTTTCTCCAGTAACTGGGCGCTGTAAATCAGATGGGGGAGCGGGTCTTCGCCATCGGCTACCAGAGCTTTGGTTCTATCGGGTACTTTGGGATTGCTGAAGATGATTACCGGCAGATGGTCTTGCTCTTGTTTTATGGGGGTTTGGCGGATGATTTCGCTATAAAGGTCAACGGTGGCATCAGGACCCATGCCACCCAGAATCCCGATGACCTTGGGTTTTTTCGGTTGGTCCATGTTCAAAACCTCTTCACTTATATCGTTTTTCAACAGCTCTCTGGCTGTGTTCGCCTTTTCGTCCTATTACTGCGTAATCCTGATAAGTGTAGAAGAGCTCGTTCAGGCGCTCCATATTCCGGTTTAAGGCAGCCAGCATCTGCTGCTGCCACGGGGGGATGGAGGAGGGGATTTTCAGCTCTTCAAACTTCAGGTCCTGGGGGGATGGAGATAAATAGGCAACTTCCACCTTTTCGAAGCCGGCCACTTCCAGCAGGAATTTAAGGGTCATAGGCAAGAGAGGTCTGGTATGGGTTAAATCGAGGTAAAAGTGGTTAATCAGGGCGTGGAGTGATTTGGGGTTGATGGTCTCGATTACCAGACAGGTGGCAGGCTGAAGCTTACGATAGCAGAGGCTGATGAAATCGGGTATCCTCTCCGGAGAGAGATGCTCAATAAACTGGGCGGCAAAGAGCCCATCAAGGGAGCTGTCGGGGAGCTTCTCAAGATGCGCCAGGGCATCGCCCTGAACCACTTCCAATCCCTGTCTTTGACAGTGAGCGACCATCAGTCCGTTTTGGTCTATTCCATATCCACCGATGTTGTTCTGCTTAAGAAGGGAGAGAAACTCACCCCTGCCGCACCCCAGGTCCAGCACCCGCTTTTTTCCTTTAAAATATTGAACATATACAGACTGCCTTTCTTTAATGACCTCTGAAGGACCGCGAAAGGTCTTCTCAAATTTCAGGTAATCATCTTCTTTGATGAAGTCGGGTTGGGCAGGTGGACTTTTTTTCTCTGCTGTTATCTTGTTCGTCTCTCTGCGCAGGCTGGAGCCCAGCAGGGAAAGCTCCCCCTTCTGGAGACTCAACTCCTGCTGCAGCTCTTCTAATCTCTTTAATATCAAGGTTTGAAAGCCTGTGAATCGCTCCAGTTCCTTTTGCAGGGAGATTTGATTGGGTTCCCAGAGGGAGATACTGCTCTCAAGGCGGTCGGCTACATCCGTCAGCTGCTTCATAAGCGCTCCCTGGCTTTTTACCTCTTCTTCAAGGAGCGTTATTTTCTCATTCAGCCGGTCGCTGAAGTGGCACAGCTCATTGCAGAAGTGCACCAGGTGGACGTTGAACTCCCGCTGGCGGGCGAATATGGGCGCCACAGTACCCTGCACAAACCATTTAAATAAGAGCTTCTTCACCCTGACCAGCAGTTTGCCAATCAGAGGCTTATGGGAGGCGAAAGGGTAGTCCGAGTCGATCTCCACATTATCATTGATATGTTTCAGATTAGCGGAGGAATTGAGGCGTTGCTCTGGTGAGAAAGGATGAAGGTGTTCCTCTACCGGGGTATTATTTGATGGTGTGTCTCCCTTTTTGTGACTTAAAATCTCTCTTCCTCCGTTTATCTTGGGGTATTCTCGTTCAGGTTATCGTTGAGATGAGCTACCTTCCCACGCAGGAGTATTTGAACCCCAGGAGTCTTATTTTAACGGGGTCATATACATTGCGCAGGTCAATCATTACCGGGTTTTTCATAAGATTCAATATCCGCTCGAGATCGAGGATGCGGAACTGATTCCACTCAGTGACCAACACCAATGCATCAGCCCCCTGGGCTGTCTGGTAAGCATCCTCACCATATTCCACTTCAGGGAGGACGGCTCGTGCACTCTCTATGGCAGCGGGGTCGTAGGCTTTTACCTTCGCTCCTTTTTTTAAGAGCTGTTTGATGATGAAAATAGCCGGTGCCTCTCGTATGTCGTCGGTATTGGGTTTAAAGGACAAACCAAGAATGCCGATGGTTTTGCCACCAATCTCCCCTATGGCTTCCTCAATTTTGGATATCATTAATTCTCTTTGTTTTCTGTTAATCTTCAAGACGGCGTTGGCTATCTCAAACTTGTAGCCGCACTTATTGGCTATCTGTATAATAGCCTTGGTGTCTTTAGGGAAGCAGGAGCCTCCAAAACCCGGGCCGGGATGGAGGAATTTTGGTCCGATTCGCCGGTCAAGCCCCATTCCTTTAGCAACCTGATGGACATCGGCACCTACCTTCTCACATATATTGGCTATCTCATTGATAAAGGAGATTTTGGTAGCCAGGAAGGCATTGGAGGCATATTTGATCATCTCGGCAGTGGCGACATCGGTGATGATAAAGGGGGTCTCAATCAGATAGAGGGGGCTGTAAAGGTCTTTCATAATAGCGATGGCCTCGCTGCTCTCCGCCCCGATGACCACACGATTAGGCCTCATGAAATCCTCAATAGCGGAGCCTTCCCTCAGGAATTCGGGATTGGATACCACATCAAATTTCACTTTTTCCTTCTGGTTTTGATGAATAATACGCTTTAGCCGCTCACCAGTACCCACGGGAACAGTGCTTTTGGTGACAATCACTTTGTATCCGTTCATATTTTCGGCAATACTTCTGGCTACGGCATCAATGTAAGAGAGGTCAGTGGAACCATCTCTTCGGGGTGGGGTGCCTACGGCAATAAATATCACCAGTGCCTTCTTCACCGCTTCTTCAATATCGGTGGTAAAGGAGAGGCGTCCTTCTTTCGTATTCTTTCTTATCTTCTCTTCCAGACCGGGTTCGAAAATGGGAACATCGCCCCTTTGCAACATTTCTACCTTTTTGGTGTTGTTGTCAATGCAAGTAACCCGGACTCCAAACTCAGCAAAGCAGGCTCCGGTAACTAATCCCACATAGCCAGTACCCACCACACATATGTTCATTTTAGAACACCCTTTTGATGCGCTCAAAAGCTTCTTTCCTTCTATTCTCCAGCAAGATACTTTTATCGATGCTATAAAAAATTCTTAAGTAAAAATTATCAAAATATGGGCATTTTGTCAATATAAAAAGTATCCATCTCTATTACGGGCTTAATCATACAATAGCCTGTTCAGCGGGTGCGAGAAATTATCCCAAAGCTGATTATAGTGATAAAGCTAATTTCTCATTGCTCGCAAAATAACTTTCGTTTACTTTGGCTTTATGAAGATGGTATAATATTTTAGGATGGTTAAGAGGTTGCTATTATGGACGATTTTCAATATGAAAAGCTGAGGGTTCTTCTCTGCGGGGTGCAAGTTCCTTTTGTTTGGGGAGGGGCGGAAACCCTGCTGCAATCCCTTGAGGAGAACCTGAGAAGAGTGGGGCACCTAGTGGAGGTGGTGAAGATACCCTTTAAATGGTATCCTAAAGACCAGCTTTTCAACCAATGCCTCATTTGGAGGTTGCTCGACTTAAACGAAAGTATGGGCGAGCCGATAGACCTACTGATTTCCACCAAGTTTCCCTCTTATCTGGTGAAGCATCCCCATAAAGTAGTCTGGTTAGTTCATCAACATCGGGAGATATACGACCGATATGGGGGTAAATATTCTTCTTTCAGCAACAGCATTCCGGACAACCAGATGAGGGAAAAACTCATCAAGATGGATACTGAGGCTCTGCAGGAGGCGAAGCGGGTATTCGCTATCTCGGGTAATGTTCAAAAGCGATGCCAGAAGTTCAATGGGATTGATTCCCAGCTTCTCTATCCACCACTCTCTCACCCAGAAAGATATTATCACCAGGAATATGGGGATTATATTTTATCGGTATGCCGACTTGAAGAGGATAAGCGGGTAGACCTTCTCCTAAAGGCTTTATCTCACGGTGATGACAGGGTTAAAGCCGTTATTGTGGGACGAGGAAGCAAGGAGGAGGAGCTGAAACAACGTACCTTTCTATTGGATTTGACCGGCAGGGTGGAGTTTCTGGGCTGGATTGAAAAGGAGAGGCTCTACCAGCTCTATGCCGGCTGTATGGGGGTTTTCTATTCGCCAATGGATGAGGATTTCGGCTTGGTTACCCTGGAGGCCTTCCAGTCAAAGAAGCCAGTCATAACCTGTCAGGATTCCGGCGGGACGCTGGAGTTTGTCTTTGATGGAGTCAGCGGCTTTGTTACCGCCCCCGACCCCCTTCAGATAAGCGAGCGTATCGACCAGCTTTACTCCGATAAAGCTCTCTGCCAGAAAATGGGAGAAGAAGGGTATCAGCGAGTGAAGGGTATAACCTGGGATAAAACCCTCAGCCAGCTCCTGCAAGGGTGAATGAATTTACCTCTAAGATTATCCATGATAATTCTCCCCTTTCCAGGGGATAATCTGACCTTTAGCCAAAGAGTTAGCCCCCTCTCTTATTGATGATAAATGATTTGACAACAGAATCTCCAAAAGATAAAATATCATCCTCATTATATCTTTTGTTTTTAAACAATAGCTGAAATATCGCCAGGGAACTTGAGGCATGAGAAAAAGGGATGTTGAGCTTCTCATAGGGGATGAGGCGGTCGCTCTGGGAGCGCTCCACGCTGGGATAAGCGGCTGCTACTCCTACCCGGGAACCCCGGCTACCGAGATTCTGGAATATGTCCAGCAGCACTCCTTATCGTTTCAGCCGATGCATGCCCAATGGTCGGCTAATGAAAAGGTTGCTTACGAAGAAGCACTGGGAGTATCCTTTGTTGGCAAGAGAGCTTTAGTCTGCATGAAGCATGTGGGATTAAATGTGGCTGCCGACCCTTTTATAAACTCTTGCATCACCGGGGTGGAAGGGGGATTGGTGCTGGCAGTAGCCGACGACCCCGATATGCATAGTTCACAGAACGAGCAAGACAGCCGCTACTATGCCCGTTTTGCCCAGATTATATGCCTGGAGCCTGCCAATCAGAAGGAAGCCTATGATATGACCCGGGAGGCTTTTGACCTGTCCGAGAAGTTTCAACTTCCGGTGATGTTGAGGCTGGTTACCCGCCTCGCCCACAGCCGCTCTGCAATTAAGGTGGGGAGTCTCTCTCCTCAAAAAAAGCTTCATCCCTCGCAGAGGCGCCAATGCTGGACCCTGCTTCCGGTAAATGCCAGGCGTCAGTATCAACTTCTTACCGAAAAGCAAAACTCCCTGCTGGAATACTGCGAGAGTTCGCCTTACAATGAACTTCATATTTCCTCTGCATCCTCCTCTCTGGGAGTGATTGCCAGCGGAATTGCTTATAACTATTTCAGAGAAAACATGCCCGACCCGAAGCAGCTTCCTACCTATCTAAAGGTAGGCACTTACCCTCTTCCTCAGAAAAAGCTGGAGCAATTCTTCAGCAAAGTGGAGGAGATTCTGGTAATTGAGGAGGGTTACCCCTTTATCGAGCAGACACTGCTGGGGGCTTCTTCGATGAAAGGCACCCTCATCAAAGGGAAGATGAGCGGTCATCTCCCGCACACCGGTGAGTTAACTCCCGCAGCGGTACGGAAGGCATTGGGAGTTGAGCCTTACCCGGTGCTGGTAAAGGAAGAGGAGGTTTCTCTTCCTCCTCGCCCGCCTGCTCTCTGCCGGGGATGTCCCCACGCTGATACCTTCGGGGCGTTGGTTGAGGTGATGAAAGATTATCCCGAGGGAAGGGTATTCAGCGACATCGGCTGCTACACCCTGTCTGCACTTCCCCCTTATAATGCCATTGATACCTGCGTGGATATGGGCGCCAGTGTGGGGATGGCCAAGGGAGCCTCTGATGTCGGATTGCGTC
>CABWKN010000086.1 GCA_902505605.1 Candidatus Guanabacterium sedimentis | reverse complement strand
TCGACGAGAGAGAGGGATTCAGGAAGATTCAGGGAGGGGTTCCGCCCTCGCAAGAGGTGGGGTCAGCACTTTCTGGTTGATAAGAGGATTGCTGAGCGTATCATCGAGCTTCACCATCCGCGGAAGGGCGAAGTCCATCTGGAGATAGGCGCTGGCAGAGGGGAACTGACCAAACCCTTAGCCCGGCGAACGAGGCTGGTGTTAGCGGTGGAGATTGACCCCGCATTGATAAAAAATCTGGAATCGGAGCTCTCCCCTTTTCCCAATGTGACACTGTTACACAGCGATATTCTGGAGCTCAAGCTCGACTCCCTCATCCCTGAGGGGGCAACCGAGGAAAAGATGCGGGTCATCGGGAACCTCCCTTTCTACCTGGCCACCGCCATTCTGCAATATCTGATTGGCTGGAGAACGGTGGTCTCCGATATGACCCTGATGTTTCAAAAGGAGGTAGCCGAGCGGCTGACCGCCCCGCCCAATACCAAAGACTATGGATACCTGACCCTGCTGGTGAATTATTACTGTGAGGTAACCAAGGGCTTTGATGTCCCTTCGGGAGCCTTCTTCCCGCCACCTGAAGTGGGAGCTACGGTGATGCGGCTGACCTTCCGCTCCCACCCCCCGACTGAGCTCAGCGACGAAGCCTTTTTCTTGGACCTCATCAAAGCGGTCTTTCTTCACCGCAGAAAGACCATCCTCAACAACCTCCTCATAAGCCACCACACCTCTCTTTCCAAAAAAGAGATAGAAAAGAGCTTAGCTGAAATTGGTCTGCCGGCGAACCGCAGACCAGAATCTCTCTCTATGAGCGAATTCGCCAGGTTGAGCAACCATCTTTGCCACTTTTCCGTTAAGAAGGGGGAGACACTCAAGTAATATGACCAAGAGCTGGCTTTTCACCAGAGAGTTCCAAACCGAAAGGAGCAGAGCCGTTGTCATTGGCTGAGGCTCTTATACTGGGGGTTGTTCAGGGGCTGACCGAATTCCTCCCCATCAGCAGCTCCGCCCATTTAGCCCTCCTGCAGAGCATGATGCCGGGGTTCTCTCAACCGGGATTGCTCTTTGACATAATGCTCCACTGCGGCACTTTAGTGGCGGTGGTTCTCTATCTGCGAAAGGACATAAAATGGCTATTAGCCTCTCTCTTCTCCCGAAGCAAATCAGGGACGAGCCCATCCCACCAACACGGCAGAAAGATATCCTGGTATCTGGTCTTAGCGCTGATACCTACTGCCCTCATCGGCTATTTCGGGCGCTCCTGGGTGATGCTCGCCTTTACCAAACCTCTGGCAGTAGCCCTTTTGCTGCTGATTACTGGCTGGCTTCTCTTTGGAACCAGGTTTTTCAGGCAGCCGGGCAAGGGGGTAGAAGGAATGAGGAGAAGGGATGCGATTTTGATAGGGATAGCCCAGGGGGTGGCTACCTTCCCCGGCATCTCTCGCTCGGGGGCAACCATCGCTACCGGGATATTTGCCGGAATGGACAGAGAGTTGGCAGCCAGGTTTTCCTTCCTGGCCAGTATACCAGCCATAGTGGGCGCCCTGATTTTAGACCTGGTGCGGATTTTCCCCCTTAGCTCGGAAAGCGAGGGGTTGATTTTTTATTATATTTCTGGTACAATTGCCGCAGCTATAATAGGTTATTTTGCATTGGCAATCTTATTCCGTCTTATAAGGGGTTTTGGATTATCTGCTTTTGCGTATTACTGCTGGGGGCTGGGATTGGTGGTAATAGGAATAAGCTTCCTCAGCAAGGGACTTTAGCTTTAAAATAATATTACCCTCTTCAATGGGAACTGAGAATGGAAAGGAAGCTCTCCAATGAGGTCCTGGGAATAACCCTGCTGGCTCTGTCAATCTTCATCCTCCTCAGCCTCTTTTCCTACCACCCGACTGACAGAAGCTGGTTGGTGGAAAGCCCCCAAACCGATGAGCTCGAGTATGCCAACTACATGGGATTCTTAGGGGCGCAAACCTCAGCCACCTTTTACGAGTTCCTCGGATTAACCTCCTATTTCGTGGGAATTTTTCTCTTCATATGGGGATGGAATCGGCTCCTCCACAGGGAGGTCAAAGCCCGATACACCAAGTTAGTGGGATTTATTCTTTTTATGGTCGCCCTGTGCACCATCCTTCAGATGGTCAAGGGAACGGTTCAGCTGCGCGGGTTGCCTCTTCGCGCCGGCGGAGTAATGGGAGAGCAGCTCCAGCTTTTGCTCCAGCGTGTGATGAATTACAGTGGTACCCTGTGGTTCGTCATTACCGCCCTTTGCCTTTCCCTCATTTTGCTCACTCACCTCTCCTTTCTCCATGTCAGCCTTAAAGTGAAAGCCTCGCTGCTTCACCTCGTCCAGAAGCAAAAGACCTCTCTGGCTAAGCGCCGAAAGGTTAAGCATAAAGAAAAAATGCGCCAGGAGGTGATAAAAAAATACGCCCGGGAGAAAGAGCCAGCAGACGAGAACATCGTAGCTACCATCCGCATCGGCAAAAAAACCCCGCTCGAGAAGCCCTCTTCTCCTCTTCCCGGTCTCCAGAGGGACCAACTGGAACTGAAGCTGGGAAGAGACCACTGGGAGCTCCCCGCCACTTCACTGCTTGATTACTCCCCTGAGGAAAAGATAATAAATGAGCGGGAACTGATGAAGAGCGCCAGGCTGATAGTAGAAAAATTCAAGGAGTTCTCCATAGGAGGGGCAGTCCTCCAGATTCATCCCGGACCGGTGGTAACCACCTTTGAGTTTAAGCCAGACCCCGGAGTCCGCTACAGCAAGATGGTGAATCTGGTTGACGACCTCTGCCTGGCGCTGCAGGCGGTCTCCGTCCGCATTAGCCGCATACCGGGGAAATCTACCGTGGGAATAGAGGTTCCCAACAAGGAGATGGAGACCATCTTCCTCAGGGAGATTATCGAATCGGAGCAGTTCCAGAGCTCCCCCTCCAAATTAACCATCAGTTTGGGAAAGCTGATTGATGGGAGAAACTTTGTCACCGACCTCTCCCGTATGCCGCATCTTCTTATTGCCGGCGCCACGGGGTCGGGCAAGAGTGTAGCTTTAAACTCTATGATCTGCAGCATTATGTATAAAGCTACTCCCGACGAGGTGAAATTTATCATGATCGATCCCAAGCAGCTGGAGCTCGGCATATACGAAAACATCCCCCACCTGCTGGTGCCGGTGGTTACCAACACCAAATATGCCTCCAATGCCCTGAAATGGGCGGTAGTCGAGATGGAGAACCGCCTCCGATTGATGGCAAGCTATGGGGTGCGAAACATAGAGCAGTTCAACCAGCTCCTCAAGCCCAGAGAGAAAGCTCCCACAGAAACAGTTAATGAATGGGTAAAACCCCTCGCCTATATCGTGGTAGTAATCGATGAGCTGGCCGACCTGATGATTCTCTGCTCGGCTGCTGTGGAGGAGTCGATGACCCGGTTAGCCCAGATGGCACGAGCAGTGGGAATCCACCTCATTGTGGCTACGCAGCGACCCTCAGTAGATGTTCTCACCGGCATTATCAAGGCTAACTTTCCCTCACGCATCTCCTTCAGGGTATCCTCCAAGGTGGACTCCCGAACTATCCTCGATATGAACGGGGCAGAAAGGCTATTGGGCAGGGGCGATATGCTCTTCCTTCCTCCGGGGAGCGCTCGCCTGGTGCGCATCCACGGAACTCTGGTAACCGAGAAAGAGACCATGAGGTTGATCAATTTCTTTAAGAGCCAGGGGCGACCGGTCTACGACCATTCAGTAATACGCAGCGCACCCGAACCCCAAAGAGAACCCCCCGAGGAAAGGGATGAAATGTATGACCAGGCGGTCAGGCTGATTGTGACCACCGGTTACGCCTCTATCTCTAATTTGCAGAGAAAACTGGGACTCGGCTACAGCCGGGCGGCTAAGCTGATAGATATGATGGAAGAGCAAGGGATTGTGGGACCTGCCGATGGAAGCAAACCCCGTAAGGTGCTGGTCGGTTCCGATTATCTTAAAAAATAATCTTTTTCCGACCCTCTTCTCTATTCTCCGGTGCCAGCCTTGAGAGGATTGCTCGTTATAAGAAGCTGGCAACCGCCTCAGCCTCGCTATCGTAAATCTCAAAGATGGTGATAAGCTGAGTTATGTGCAGCAGGTTCTTAATTTTCCCGGTGAGATTGAGCAGCTTCAGTTTCCCACCCCGCTTGGTAACTGAGGTATAGCTGGAGATCAGTTCCCCCACTCCGGAGCTGTCCATGTAGGTCACCTCACCCATATTGAGGATGATGTTTCTCTCCCCCTGATCCAGAACCTTGTTAATATGCTCCCGCAACATCACATCCCCGGTACCGATGGTAATCTTCCCCTTGAGGTCGAGAATCACCAACTTGTCCACCTTCCTTGTCGTCGTCTTCATATCAGTCCTCCGTCTTTTTAAAGGTATTGCTTTTCACTATTATGTTAATACAGATTAAAATTTTACTTAATATCAGCAATTCCGTCAAGGACTTTATACCTTAAAATGGCGGGATTGACTGAAAAGGGGCTTTTTATTACCCCTAATGAAAAAAAGGAGACAGCTTTCTATTCTATCTTAATGCCGAACAGCTTTATCCCAAAGGTTATCGCTCTCCATTGATCATCTTCTTTAACTAGCCGGAAGTGCCCAATAGTCAATTTCGAAGCTGCGGGGAGTTCCACTTTGAGTTGAGCTACAGCTTCCGCCTCCCCCTCCCCTTTGTTGAATACCTTTACATAGCCCTCTTGAACCAGCGGCAGCGACGGGGCGGCTGTCAATGCGGTGAGAATCTGCTCTCTCAGCTCTGGGCTGAGAAGCTGACTGTTGGTCGTCAGCAGCGAGCTTAAAGTAGAGATGTCCCTCTGGCGGACAGCCCGCACCAGCTGTTGGATTAAGCGGACAATTTTCTCAACATCTTCTTCAGGCAGGAGGTAATCGGGATACACATCGTTGCGGCTCTCCAATTGGAGGACCCTTCTCTCCGGATCGACGATAATATGGGCGATGCTCTCTGCCGTAGCGAATTCAAGGGGCTCGCTCTCAGCGGTGCTCAACAGCAGCTCCTTTTTTTCCAGGATTCGCATTTCCTTATCGTAGGCTACCACAGCGAAGGGGACCGGGGAGATGTCACCCAGATTTCTTACCTTCACCCGGGAAACAGGAGCCTCAGCAGCGGCGGGCACTATCAGGTAGTCGGGCAGCTCAGCGGAGCGAAGATACCACTGCCAGAATGGTTGGAGTTTCTTATCGGTGAGCTCATCCAGCCGGCGAAGGAAATTCTCCAGCGTGAAGAAGCTCCCTTTGTGCTGGAGCAGTATCTCACTCAGCGCTTTAAAGATGGGACTCTCCCCCACCAGGGTCTCCAGCTCCCGAAAGAGATATGCTCCCTTCTGGTAGGCTACTGCCCGGAACATAACATTATCTTCGTGCTGGACTCTCTCGCTCAGCTCCGTCGGCGCCACTGCACGATAAGCAGTATTTTGATATCTGCTTTGATTATTCTCCCAAATCTTAAGATAATCCGCTTTAGCACGGCATCTCTCCACTACCTTAGCCCCTAAATAGGTAGCCAGCCCTTCCGAAAGGAATGCCTTCAGAGTGCCCCCTGGTGAGGAGAGTGAGTCAATCCAGCTGTGTGATAGCTCATGGGCGATAATCTCCAGGGTCTCTATTTTCTGCGTCTCCGATAGCGAGAAGTAGCGGTCTTGAAGCAGGAGATTTCCCAGAGGACCATATCCTCCATAGCGGGTAACCGCCACCAGGCGGAAGGTCATCACATCCGGAGTAGGCAGTATCCGCTGAAAGGTAGTCAGCGCTTCGGCTGCCAGACCAAGCAGCGGCTCGCCCTGGATGGCTTCTCCGGTCGGAGTCCAGGCAACAAGCTCTATTGTATCCAGCTGATGGGTAGCTTGCTGGTAATCACCCCATACAAAATAGGGAGCAGTGGGATTTTTGACCTGGTAGGTATAAAGCTCAACTTTATTTCTCCTCTGATGGGCTAAGAGGCTTCCCGAGGTCAGCCCTTTTAGACCCGCAGGCACTACTATAGTCATCTTGTAGGGAATCTCTCTCCATTCGCTGGAAAAGTGTGGATACCACCCAGCCTCCCAGAGGACAAAGCCACGTCCCTCGCTAAATCCCACCGGCTTTCTTCCTAAATGGTGATATTCGTAGGAGGTGGAGTAGCTAAACAGAAGCTCAGCCGACTCCCCCGGGGTCAACTCCGGAACGAGAGTGACCGCCAGTTGAGCCACTGGGCTCCCTTCTATCTCAGCGAAGGCAAACTCCCCTTCCAGCTCTTTTCCCCCCATCGATGCCGTCTCAAGATGAAGCGGATAGCGAAAATAGACCGGCAATCTGGAGAGAGGGAGAGAACTTTGATTTGTCACCAGAAATTTAGCCCTTACCCCGATAGACTCTATTTCCGGTAATACCTCAACCTCAAACTCAGCTGTATGTACCCTCACCTCGGGAATCTTATTCATTGGGTATAATGTGGTGTCGATAAAAACCCACCCATTACCCTTTTTCTCAAGAAAAACAGGTGCCCATTCGTAGCGTCGAAAAAAAGAGCCCTCTCCGGAAGAGAAGTAAACCTCAAAACGCCCATTGAGGATTAAAGCCCTTTCCTCCTGCGCCCCCAGAACTGGCAGCTCAACCACCGCCCGGTCGAGCTTATTTGTCTTCCTTAACTGATTTATCTCAGCATGCCACTTAGCGATATTTTCTCGCTCTTTTTCCGAGAGTAAAAAATGAGCCAGAAAACTCCTATCATCAGCCCGAATCTCCTCTGCGATTAGGTCTTCAAGCGCTTGAATCTCCTGAGATACCTTTTTATACAGCGGAATAATCTGCTGGTGTGCATCAAGGTCAGACCATAACATCGCCAGAGCGCAAAGACAAAAGACCATGGTAAATACAAACCTCTTCATAGTGCACCCTCTTTTAAAAATTTATTTACTTATATATACGAATTAGACCCACTCTCTGTTCCACTACCACAATTTAACTGGCTTTCACAGGGAGTTGGTGCTATAATATCTTTGGAGATAAGGGTTTAATTCCTTATACGGAAAAAGGATATGTCATCTCTTTTAGACCGGTTTAAGAGATTGGGGGAGGGGTTTGGTCATTCCCTTCGCTCGAAGATCCTGATATTTGCCACCACCATAATACTCTGCGTCATAATATTGAGTTTCCTCATCGTGAGCTATATGGTCTCGATAGAAGTGAAGGATACCCTGGAGCAGGACCTCCTCAAAGCCAAAACAGTTTTTGAAGAATTTCAGCGCAACCGGTACCAGAGGTTAATATCCGAATGCAAGGTAATGGCGGAACTCCCCTCCTTGAAGGAGGC
>CABWKN010000085.1 GCA_902505605.1 Candidatus Guanabacterium sedimentis | reverse complement strand
TTTGAAAGATATCACACGCATTTAAGCACACTTCCAGGACTACATTTTCAACAAATTCGCCACGGGACATCTTATAATTATTCTTATTTAACCGTTGAGATAATTCCCGAAGATTTTGGATTAACTCGCGATGAGGTATATATTAGCATGCGTGAAGAGGGCATTATAGTAAGAAAATATTTCTTTCCCTTGTGCAGTAATTATCCCTGTTACAAATCATTGCCTTCTGCCAAAAAAGAATTACTCCCTAATGCCAATCGGCTTGCTTCAAGAATCTTATGTTTGCCTCTGTATGATGACATGGAAGAAAGCGATGTGGATAAAATTATGGAGGTACTTACCGCATTACATTACCACGCTTCAGAAATAAAGGTATTAGCTTTGAGTGTAAACAGATAGATTAATTTTAATAGTTATCTTAATAACACTATTATGGCAAAGCTTCCGGAGCAACCCGTTATAATTGGTGCTGGTCCGGCTGGTCTTTGCGTGGGATGGAACCTGGCCATGGATGGTCTCCCAATTAAAATCCTTGAGAAAACTAATGAAGTTGGAGGTCTCTGCCTTACATTTCGTGATGATGATTATTTATTCGATTTAGGACCTCATAATATTCACACCATCTACCATGACATATTTACATTCCTTAGAAAAATATTAGGAGAATATTTATATCTGCATACTCCAAAAGTAAACATTTTTTTCCGCGACCGGTTTATTCCATATCCGTTGAAAGGGATAAATGTATTTAAAGCCTTACCTTTATCAGCAGTCATACCCGCTGGACTTAACTTTCTCTGGGCACGGGCAAAAATGTTTATGTATAATCCAAAGAATGACCATTCATTCGAGAGGTGGATAAAGAACCGCTTTGGCCATGTTCTATATAATTATTATTTTGGACCCTACGCAGAAAAAGCCTGGAAAATCAATGCCTCAGAACTCTCTTGTTATGTTGCCGAAAAGAGGGTTCCTGTTATTAGTTTAACCGACTACATCCGTAGAGCTTTTAAGAAGCCACCAAAGATTACTCATAGTGAGGATTGGTCGCAAATAAAAAATTATTATCCACGAAAAGGAGTGGGGCAGATAATTGAATATTTAGCTAAAAGCATAGTGGATAATAATGGCAAAATTGAACAGGGTGTTGAAATATTGTCTGTCAATGGAACCGGTAGACGTGTAGAATCGGTAAAATATAAACAAAATGGCGAAATTAAGACCATAAAAACAGACTTTCTTTTTTCTACCGCCCCCATAAACGATTTTATCAAAGTATTAAACCTGAAAGTCCCCAAAGAAGTGAGAGAAGCAGCATCTGGGTTAGACTACTGTTCAGAAACATTACTTTACTTAAAAACATCACGGTCTAACATATTCGATACTCCCTTAACCTATTTTTCGAGCCCCCAAATCAAGTTCAATCGTGTTTATGATGTGGGATTATTTAGCAAGGAGTGTGTTCCGCCGGGGAAATCGGCTTTGTGTGTTGAATATACATGTAATATTGGAGATGAGATATGGAAAGCAAACCCAGAAGAATTGTTTAATGATGCCATGAGGGTGTTCGAACATTACGGCATGCTTGATCGCCGGGAGGTGGATGGATATTCGGTGAGAAGAATTACTCATGCTTATCCTCGTTTCCGGGTGGGTTTTGAGGAAAAGTTAACTACATTACTTGATTACCTTTCCACTCTTGAGAATGTGGTAACTTTAGGACGTCAAGGCCTTTTTTGTTATGCTAATATTGATGATGTGCTCCATATGGGATTTAGGGTAACAGAGATTTTAAGTACCATAAGAAAAAAGGGAATTGATTATTCTGAACTGTTTCCCAAATATGTCTTATTTTAAAAAATTTCTAAAAAAGATAAATGATTAATGTCATAATTTTGGGTGCCGGTGGGCATGCCAAAGAGGTTTATTCTACCATTGATTATATGAATGCTACACATTCTTTTAAAAAATATAATATAGTGGGATTTTATGATGATGCTACTGAAAGAACCAGCCTATTAAATTTTAAGGTATTTAAAAAAATAGATGATATAGTAGATAAAAATATTAAAGTCGTTTTGGGGGTAGGTACTCCTCAAGCAAAATCCATTCTCATTGAGAAATTCCAGCAAAGAGGGTTTTCACTGGAAACCATAATTCATCCCACAACCTTCGTGAGCCCGTTTGCAAAAATTGGAATAGGTGCTGTTATTCAGAGCTACTGTTTAATTCAGCCGGATGTTAAGATAGGAAATTATTTCTCCTGCAATGACCATGTTCAGATAGGGCATGATGCTGTCATTGGTGACAATGTTCATATTAATCCAAATGTGAACATTTCTGGTGGAGCACATATTGGTGACAATACATTTATTGGGGTAAAAGCGACAATTCTAAGAGTAAAGGTGGGCAGCAATTGCATAATTGGGGCATGTTCCCTGATCAATAAAGATGTTCCTGACTTTTCAAAGGCCAAAGGTATACCAGCCAGGTATACTCCTTCCGACGGAAAAATTAGCTTTGGCAACAGATAATGTGATTTATCACCTACTCCCTTAAAATTTTTTCTATGTAGAAATAAGATAAAATGAATTCTTATAAATCGCATAAAACAGATAAATATACAAAAAGCATGCGTGCCGCCACAGAATTCTGCGATGTTATATTGTCCAATTATAATAAATGGCTTTTTTCAATGATTGAACCTCATTTAGGGAAAAAAGTTTTTGAATTGGGAGCAGGAACAGGGCGATTTACCAGGCTTTTGCTGAAAAAAAATTTAGAACAACTCCTCTTGTTAGAATCGTCTCCTCTGTTTTTCAATGAAATATTGAAAATTACTCAGGGGTGCCAGGGCATTATAACCGTTAATAGCGATATAGAGCATTTTAATGACCCTGATTTATTCGAATCTTTTGATTCAATAATTTGCATCCAGGTACTCGAGCATATAAAAGATGATGCTGCCGCAATTATGAAGGCTATACTATATCTACGGCCAGGGGGTAAGTTTATCTGCCAGGTACCCGCCATGAAATGGCTTTTCGGGCATTGGGATAGACAAATCGGACATTTTCGGAGATACACAAAATCTGATGTGATAAGAATCGCAGAATCAACTGGATTGACAATTTGTGAAAGCTATTATTTCAATATGGTGGGGATCTTTGGATGGTGGTTAAACTTCTGCGCCAGAAAGAAAGATTTTCGAGTAAACTCAGAATCCAGCCAGTTAAATATTCAAGGAGCTTGCTTTGACAAATGGCTTGTGCCAATTGTCTCCCGCCTGGAGTCTTTTTTGCACCCCCCCATTGGCATTGGGCTTCATTTTGTTTTAAAGAAACCGTTAGTAAAAAATACATAGATATATATCAGCCTTATTCACCGCTCGCGGGGAGCGTAGGAGTTATCAGTGGATTAAAAGAGCATTATCCCAGGCATTCAGTCCTCCACCTCGATGCCCATGCCGACCTGAGGGACGAGTATGAGGGATTGAAGCTGAGCCACGCCTGCGTCGCCCGGAGGGTTTATGAGATGGCACCCGTGGTGGAGGTGGGAATTCAAAGCCTGAGCCTGGTGGAGGCGGAGTTTTTAAGGAAAGAGGAGCTTCCCTTGTATTATGCATCTGAACTGATAGCTGGAAGCACCCCCTGGGAGGAGATTGTAGAGAGGCTATCGGACACTGTCTATGTGAGCATAGACCTCGATGTTTTTGACCCTTCGCTGATGCCCGCGGTGGGCTCCCACGAGCCCGGGGGGCTTGGCTGGTATGATACAATTGAGAATGCTGCGCCTGGTGGCAGAGAGAAGGAGGGTTGTCGGCTTCGATGTGGTGGAGTTCTGTCCCATTGAAGGGCTTATTGCTCCCGACTTTTTTTAGCGAAGCTGGTCTACAAGGTTATCGGCTACACTTCACATTTTGGGAAGAAAGCCAGTCCCTTCCGAGAGAAGAAAAGGGGCTGAAGGGGCTAGCCAACCTCCCCCAGCTCAAAACCTGAGGTGAAATTAGAGCAGATGAAGGAGATATGACATATGAAAGCTACTACCGAGTGTATCCCCTGCTATCTGAAGCAGGCTCATTCAGCGATAACAGCAATTATCAGCGACGATGCGGAAGTCGACCGCCTGATGAAGAAGATTGTACCTTACCTGTCGGGGACAAACCTCAAGCTCACCCCGGCAGAGAACTCCACCGTCATCCTCAAGGAGGTGAACAAGCTCCTCAACACCGAAGACCCCTTCTACCAGCAGAAGCGTCAATGCAATCGGTTAGCCCTCCAATGGGAGGAGGAACTGGACTCCTATATTGAGGGCTCTTCTGACAGACTGAAGACTGCTATTAAGCTGTCGGTAGTGGGCAATGTCATCGACCTGGGGATAAAGGAGAAGGTGGACATTAAAGCTAACTTCGAGGCTATCTTTACTGACGGTTTCGTTCTGGACGACTCCGAGCATTTGATTGAGCTGGTCCAGCGAGAGAAGAAGAAAATCCTTTTCATCGGAGATAACGCCGGGGAGATTGTCTTTGACAAGGTGCTGGTGAGGGAGCTTCTCCGCTGTGAGAACGAGGTGGTCTATGTGGTAAAAGGGGGACCCATCCTCAACGATGCCCTTATGGAGGATGCCCGGGAGGTGGGGATGGACCGGCTGTGTCGGGTTATTGATACGGGAAGCGATTGGGTAGGAGTAGTGGAGAAACACTCTTCTCCGGAGTTTATGAGGGCTTACCGGGAGACGGACATCATCATCTCTAAAGGTCAGGGAAACTACGAGACCCTTACCGAGATGAACAGGGGGGTTTTCCACATCCTAAAGGCGAAGTGCGATGTCATTGCCAGAGCCCTGGAAGTCCAACAGGGGGAGATGGTCTGCAAGTTAGTGTAGCTCCCTCTTTTCAGCACCCCCTTTTGCGGTTGTTAATGGCTTTAACTGTTAAAATAGCTCAGCATACATAGCAGAAAGTAACGATATTGACAGGTTAAAGAGAATCACACCAAGGCTTTGCTTCTGTAAAGAAGTTTGGTCTGTTCAGCGCCATCATGATTGTGATGGGAGCAATGATCGGCATTTTCTCCACTCCCTCCGAGGTGACCAGGTATATATACAGCCCGGGGTTTAATCTGCTGGTGTGGTGCTTTGGCGGAGGAATAGCCCTGGTGGGTGCGCTCTGCTACGCCGAACTTGCCGGACTGTTCCCACGGGTGGGGGTCCCTATGTTTTTCTCGGCGAGGGCTACACTCCCATGGCGGGGTTCCTTTACGGGTGGACCATGCTCACCACCATCAATATCGGAGCCCTGGCAGCCATTGCCTATGTATTCGCCGAATACCTCTCCTTCTTCTTACCCCTCACGCCCGTAGGGGTCAAGCTGTGGGCGGTGGGCTGCATTGTCGCCTTTTCGGCGGTAAATTACTTCGGCATAAAGACAGGAGCCTTCGCCCAGAATACCTTTACCATGCTCAAAGTGGCAGCCATGGTAGTCTTGATAGCGGTATGAATTCTGTGGGGAAAAGGGGAAGAGGAGATGGCATCGGTGCCCTGCTGCTGGGAGAAAATTTCATGGTCACCTCCAGCCTGACTAAAGCCTTTGGACTCGATGGTCTTAGGTGCGGCTGAAGGGTCTTTCGGTGGAGAAGCTGGCAGAGCATCTGAGGAGGCGATACCGTACCTCCATTGTGCCGGGGAGGTTCTTTGAGGAGCCGGAGTTTTTCCGCCTCGGCTTCGGAGGGGAGAGCGAGATGGTAGAGCAGGGCTTCCAGAACATCCGGCAGGCGTTGGATGAGCTTCTGCCTTGACCCCCGCTTCAAAAAGAAAGTAAAGCATATGTCCAATATCAAACAGTCGCCATTCTATCTTATTATTATTGATGGTCGCCGCGACCTTTTTTAGGCGTTTATGAAATTTTGAAGATTGATAAAAAGATTGCTCCCCACCCTTTTTTAACCTCATCCCCCTGAGAAGAAGTAAATATCAGTCGGTATAAGAATTCCCTTGGCTTTTATCAGGATGGAGGAGTAGCTATAATTTTATGTAAGATAATACTCACCCCTTGGGAGTATCTCAGCTTGGGATGAGGATTATGCTCAACTGCTTAAAATCTGCTCCGCTTCTTCCGCATCCAGGTCCATTATGTAAGGGATACCGCTTATTTCGGCAGCTCCTCTGGTGAGAGAGGCGATGTCGTTGCGGCTGATGTAATCCAGGGAGAATATGCGGGCACCGGCCATCATCTGCCTCAAACCCTGCTTAATTCTCTCCATATAGGTATACAGCCCTATGGCGCCGGGAGGAATACGGTCGAAGTCCTTGCCGTACTTCTCCTTGAGTTCGGTGGCGGTGACGAAGATCTCCTCCACTGTATCCCCAAACCTCTCCACATATACCGGAACCATCCCCTCCTTTATTCTTTTGCCGATGTTTTTGCCGACCATAGCTGCTGCCATGGGTCCTCTGGACATGGCTACTGCCTTGAAGTAGGGAGCTCCTAGGGCTAACCCTTTGAAAATCTGGTCTTCAAAGGTGATTCCTCCTGCGATGGCGAGGTCGGGGATGTACTTGCCTTGCTGGGCGAGTGTGTCAGCGTAGTGATAGAGCAGGGACCAGAGCTCCACACCGGGCACACCCCACTCGTTCATCATTCTCCAGGGGCTCATACCGGTTCCTCCGCCGGCGGCATCCACGGTCAGCAGGTCGATTTTGGCTTCGGAGGAGAACTTCAGCGCGCGGGCGAGGTCGGCCGGTCGGTAAGCTCCAGTTTTGAGGAAGACATATTTTGCCCCCACCTTTCTCAGCTCTTCCACTCTGTTTACAAAATCCTCCAGGGTGACCATCCCCACGCGGGAGTGCCGCTCAAACTCTTTGAAAGTTCCGGCTTTGTAAGCTTCTATAACGGCTGGGTTCTCTGGGTCGGGCAGAACGATATAGCCCCTCTTTTTGAGGAGCTGGGCTCTGGCGAGGTCTTTTATCTTTACCTCTCCGCCTATATCCTTGGCTCCCTGCCCCCACTTCAGCTCCACTGCTTCTACGCCCAACCTGGTGATGGCATACTCCTGAACCCCTAATTTGGTGTCCTCCACATTAGCCTGGACGGCAATAGTCCCATAGCCGTCCTCCTGCCAGTCCTGGAATGTCTTAACCCTGAACTCCATATCCTCAGATTTTACTACCTTTCCTGCCTTGAACTCCGACTCGGGGTCCATGCCGCAAACATTCTCGCCCACCGAAAGGGAGATACCCGACAGGGCAGCCCCGATGGCTAACCCCTCCCAGTTGTTTTTGGCTACCATGGTAGAGCCCATAGCCCCGATGACGATGGGGAGCTTCAGTCGGATACCCTTATCCCTGCCGATTTTCCTCTCCA
This sequence comes from Candidatus Guanabacterium sedimentis, assembly GCA_902505605.1. GTDB lineage: Bacteria > Acidobacteriota > B3-B38 > Guanabaribacteriales > B3-B38 > Guanabaribacterium > Guanabaribacterium sedimentis. The sequence continues at coordinate 19,169 of CABWKN010000085.1, read as the reverse complement.
GGTTGACATTGGTGAAGATGGCCTGGTCGCTGTCGGCAGGAATCCCTTTGGCTCCCATCACGGTTCCCATTATGTTGAAATGGGAGAGGTCTACCGGATACACCTTTTCCCCGGCGGTGGTGATAATGCCAAAGGGCTGAGGGTAGATGACTTCGCTGCCACGATAAGCGGATTTTCCTATTTCGCACATTCCGATACAACCATCGATGCAGGTGGCGCACATTCCGCTGACGGGTGTAACAGAATCTTCTGTTCGATTTTTAGTAAGAGTCGCTGCAGAAGCGTTTAACCTTGTTAAGCTCATTATCAACCTCCATTAATATAAAGCCTTTTAGCTCTTATTATTTTTTGTCTCTTTCTGTTTAGTTTCGGGTTGTTTCAAACAAGCACCACAGGTGGTGAGATAGCACATCACATCGTCGTAGGTCTTCAGGCATTCGGGGGTGATTTGCAGGCAGGCGTTACAGATGTCTTGCTCCGCCTGGGGACCGTCGCACCGCAGCTGACAGGCAGGGCAGATATACATACAGGCGCCGCATCGGCGGCACTCCTCGGATTTCATATCAAAGGGGGTGGTGATTTTCCGGTCACCTCCCCGGAAGGCGAAATCTATGGCCTTGGCCATCATCTGTTCGGCACACATCCTCACACACAGTCCGCAGAGGAGGCAATCCTCATGCTCTACCTTAAACCTGATCTGCTGCACCCCCAGCTGGGAGGCTAAGTCCTGAACGGTTTTTGACTGAGGGGAGCTTGCCAGCATCAACTCGACAATCATCTTGCGGGCATTGACCACTCTTTTAGAGTGGGTTCTCACTATCAATCCCTCCTCCACCGGGTAGGTGCAGGAGGAGACCAGCTTGCTTCTGGGCTCTTTACCTATCTCCACCACGCAAAGTCGGCAAGCCCCATAGGGGGTCAACCCTTCATGGTAGCACAGGGTGGGGACATCGAATCCCACCCAGCGGATAGCCTCCAGCAGGGTCCACCCCTCCTCAGCCTGGACCTCCATTCCGTTAATTATCAACTTGACCATATTTTCCTCTCTTTTACTCAATTTTTATGGCATCGAATTTACAAAGCTCATAGCAAGAACCGCATTTTATGCACTTTTCGGGGTCTATATGATGGATTTGTTTTTTGGCGCCGGTAACGGCATCTGCGGGGCAATTTCTCAGGCAAACCATGCACCCGGTGCATTTCTCAGGGTCGACAGAGTAAGTGATCAGCTCCTTACATACCCCTGCAGGGCACTTTTTCTCCTTGATATGTGATTCATATTCATTCTTGAAATATCTGAGGGTGGTTAACACCGGGTTGGGAGATGTCTGCCCCAGCCCGCAGAGGGTTGTGTCTTTAACCACATTAGCCAGTTCCTCAAGAAGCTCCACATTCCCTTCCTTCCCGTTTCCCTCGGTGATGTCGGTCAGTATCTCGTGCATCCGCTGCAGTCCCTTGCGGCAGGTATAGCACTTGCCACAGGACTCCTCGCTAAGGAAATTGGTGAAGTATTTGGCAATATCCACCATACAGGTGTTCTCGTCCATGACAATGAGACCGCCCGAGCCCATAATGGCCCCGGCACTGGTCAGACTCTCGTAATCGACCGGCAGGTCCACCAATTTTTCAGGGATACAGCCTCCCGATGGTCCACCAATCTGCACCCCCTTGAACTTCTTCCCTTTGGGAATCCCTCCACCAATGTCGAAGACGATGCTCCTCAATGTGATACCCATAGGGACTTCCACCAGGCCGGTGTTGTTTACCTTCCCCACCAGAGAGAAGATTTTGGTTCCTTTGCTCTTCTCGGTACCCATGCTGGCGAACCATTTACCTCCCCGGTTGATAATGTGAGGGATATTAGCCCAGGTCTCCACATTGTTGATGACGGTAGGCTTACGCCACAGCCCTTTTTGAACAGGAAAGGGGGGGCGCTGGCTCGGCTCACCGACCTTGCCCTCGATAGAGGACATTAAAGCTGATTCTTCGCCGCAGACAAATGCTCCCGCCCCTCTGACAATATGGAGGGAAAGGTTGAATCCCGAATTTAATATATCCTCGCCTAATAGCCCGTATTTCTCGGCTTGCTCAATTGCTCTGATGGCTCTCTTCAACGCTATGGGATATTCATTTCGGACATAAATATAGCCTTCATGGGCACCAATAGCGTAGGCTCCTATAATCATACCCTCTATGACAATATGCGGATTGCCCTCAAGTGTGGCTCTATCCATGAAAGCCCCAGGGTCGCCCTCATCGGCATTGCATATTATGTATTTCGTATCTCCTGGGTTATCGTGGCATAGTTTCCACTTCAGACCGGTAGGAAATCCCGCACCGCCTCTTCCCCGCAGACCGGAGAGCTTCACCTCTTCGATTACTTGCTCCGTGGTGATTTCCGAGAGCACTTTGCTTACGGCTTTATATCCACCGATAGCGATATAATCCTCTATACTGTTGGGGTCAATCAGGCGGTTGTTGCCAGAGATGAGGCGCTGCTGGCTTTTATAAAAGGGAATATCCTTTTCCAGGGGGATTTTTTCTCCACTGTCGGGGTCAGTGTAGAGAAGCCGGTCAATGATATTTCCGTTGACTATGGTTTCGGAGATTATCTCTGGCGCATCTTCAACTTTTATACCCTGATAAAAAAGTCCCTGTGGCTCAATAACCACAAGCGGTCCCTGGGCACAGAATCCATGGCAACCAGTAGCCCTGACCTCCACCCCTTTATCAGTTAGCTTTTGCTTTTTGACCTCATCAATGAAGGCCTGAGTAATCTTTCGGCTACCAAGAGGAAGGCAACCTGGTCCGTTGCATATGGCGATAGAAAGCTTTCGGGCTTTCTGTTTTTCTATTATCGTTTCTCTTAGCTTTTCCAATTCCTCAATGCTTTTTATCCTGCTCATCTTTTGTAATCCCTTCGTGTTTTTTAAAGCTCTCGATCAGCTTATCAACTTTGGATACGGTCATCTGTCCATGATATTCCTCATCCATCACAATAATGGGACCCATGGCGCACGCTCCGAGGCAGTTGACAGTTTCCAGAGTAAATAGCTTGTCCTCGGTGGTTTCCCTGGGCTTTATGTGAAGCTTTCTTTGTATCTCATTTAACACCCCGGGGGCTCCTCTCACATGGCAGGCAGTGCCCAAGCAGACCTGAATGAGGTGTTCTCCCTTCGGCACGAGACTGAAGTATTTGTAAAAGGTGGCTGCACGATAAACATCTACCAGGGCGATATCCATGGTCTGAGCAACACAGGCCAGAGCATCCCGGGAGAGAAAGTGATATTCATCCTGGATGTCCAACAATATGGGAATTAAGGCTGACCTGTGCGTACCATTTTTCTCTATTATTTTCTGAATTCCTGAAAGTTCCATGAGCATCCCCCTTTCGGACTGGAAAACAGAGGATGGGAAAAAATCACCCTCCGGCTCTATCAAGAAATATGTTCCTCATTTGATACCATCCCCAACAAGTCGGTGACGGGGCTTCCTATTCTAAACTACCTTTCCGCAAAAATCAAGTAATATAGAACACAGATAATGCCCCTGTTCTCTCCCCTTAAATGGATGAAACAGCGTGCCTTCCTCATCTAGTGTGCTCAAAAGGGAACACCCTTGCAAAGGGAGTGAAAAACTATTGCCTAACGGGTCTAAAAATGTTTGAAACCATAAATGGAGCATATGCTATGGTGTGGAAACTTAGTAATTTTTTAGATGATGAGCTCATATTTTGCGTATCAAAAGGTGAGAATTCGCCAAATGTTAAATCAGCGAGCAAGAGTAAACGGGAACAGGAGCCGCAGAGGGTGAGTTAATCACATCTTGTTTTGATGAGCAGGGGAGGGGACCTAATCTATCTATTATGCGGAGGATAACTTGAAGATAGACACTCTACTGCGCGACAGATATTGAGGATTAGAAATAACACCATCAATTAACGAAAACATGGCTTTCCTTCAATAATGTTTAGGAGGGTGATATGAGAATCGTTAGAGTGCTTTGGGGTCTCTTTTTTCTTTTTATGTTATTGCTCAACTCCTGTGCGGGCGAGAAAGAAGCGGTCCCCGATGACCCTTATTTTAAGTGGCAGTTCGCCCTGCACAATCCCGGAGGTAAATACAGCCTTCCCTGGGTATTCTTTCGCACGAGAATGCAGGAGGTCGCACTCAATGAAGATGTGGATATAGACGCCCCCGAGGCGTGGCAGCTCACCACCGGCTCCAGGGGAGTGATAGTGGCTATTATTGACGATGGCTTTCATTATCGCCACCAGGATTTGATTGACAACCTCTGGCACAACCCGGGTGAAACGGGGGTAGATGCCAAGGGGAATCCCAGGGAGAACAACGGGATAGATGACGACCACAATGGCTACATCGACGACCTGGTGGGGTATGATTTTGTCTTTGACGATGCGGACCCCGACCCATATATCTTTGATGGCATGGACCAATCGAAGATTGCCCCCTATAATCATGGCACCGGGTGCGCGGGAATCATCGGCGCCAGTGGCGACAACGCGAGAGGGATTGCGGGGATCAACTGGAAGGTCTCGCTGATGTATCTCAAGGGTGGCGCCCAGGGTGACCCCGACCGGGAGGACTATGCTTCCAGAGGCAGGGCACAATATACCGCCCGAGCCATCCGCTATGCCGCCGATATGGGAGCCAGGGTAATTAACTGGAGCGGCTTTGTTTCTACGGCGACTCCCGAGGAGTTTGAGGGGCTGAAAGAGGCCATAGATTACGCCGCGGAGAAAAGTGTGCTCCTGGTCATCGGCGCCGGGAATTCCGCCCTCAATCTGGACGAGATAGAAGATCCCCGGACAGTGGTAGAGAGGTTTAATATGCTTTCCCATCCTAACATCTTGAGAGTGGCCTGTGTCGACCTGGAGGGGAATCTGGAGACTTATTACTCTTATGGGAGAAAGTTCGGCTCAAACTACGGAAAGAAGAGAGTGGATATGGCAGCCCCCGGCGCGTATATTCCCACCACCAGGATAATGAGCAACGGTCAGGACGGCTATTGCCTGTTTGCGGGGACCTCAGCGGCTACGCCGATTGTCGCCGGGGTGGCAGCCCTCGTCCTCTCGGTGAATCCCAACCTCACCCCCTCCGAGTTCAAGGAACTCCTGGTGGAGAGCTGCAAGCCAGCGGAGAGTATCAGGGATATGGTGAGAAGCGGCGGGATGGTGAACGCCTATCAAGCCGTGACGAAAGCACAGGAGATGGGCAAAAAATAACCTCGCCCGATTCTCCTGCTCATCTTACACCTGGGCTCTGAGAGGTGTGTAAAAGACAAGAAGGCAGGTTTTCTGAGTTTTAAAGAAGGCTTGCCACATTCGGGGTGCACGGCTTATCCAACAAGGTATTGGTCAAGCTTTTTCAAGAATGGCCAGGGTCTCAATATATTTGGTCTGAGGGAACATATCAAATGCCTGAAAGCTCTTCAGGCGGTATCCTTTCAGGTCTTCAAGGTCTCGTTTCAGCGACAGTGGATTACAGGATATATAAATAATTTTCGGGCAACCCAATTCTATGAGCCTGTTTATGATCTTAGGGGTGAGACCCGCTCGAGGCGGGTCGACGATGACTATATCAAATTCCCTTTTCGGAGGATTAGCCAGGAATTTTTTCACATCTGCTAAAAAGAAATCCACATTCTCAATGTTGTTTATCATCTTGTTTTGCTCTGCCATGGTAAGGGAGTCTTCGGAGAGCTCCACTCCCATAGCAGACCTCACGCGGTCAGCCACAAAGAGCGATATGCCCCCGGCACCACAATAAAGGTCAAGCAGGTCGCCATACACCTCGTCTTTTATCCTCTGATATAATTTTAAGGTGACCTCCGAATTGGGCTGCAAAAAGCTGTTATGATTTATCCTCAGCTTAATGTCTTCAAATGCCTCTTCAATAGATTTCCTGTTGACTGTCTCAAAGACCTCGCCGGAGCTGAACTCCGCCCTTCTTTCGTTCAAGCACAGATTGATGGAGTCAGCTCTATCCCTGATTTTTTCCACTACCTCATTGAGCAGGTTCTCTTTCCTGGCAACGACGAAGGTGACCATGAGTTGGTCGGTAAACCCCGTCTGCCGCAGGACTATATACCTCAGGTAGCCCTGATGTCTGAGGTAATCGTAATCTTCAATATTATCAATGATCAGCTCTCTCAACCTCTTGAAGACCTCATTTGAGGTATGCTGCATAAGGGGGCAGGAGGATATATCGACCACCCTCCGATAGTTCCCCGCTTCCCTCAGACCCACCTTTCCTAAGGCGCAGACAAAATCCATTCGGTTTCTGTAATGAAAAGGCATGGATTTAACCACCTCAAAATCTGACAAATCACCGGTGAGGTGCTCTTTGAACAGCGATGTGAGAAATTCCCTTTTTGCCTCTATTTGCCGGAGATAGGGAATATCCTGCAAAGAGCAACCGCCGCAGCGACTGAAAAACCGGCATTCGGCAGATGCCGAGAACCGTCTCCGGTAATGGGAGATTATTTCATCTATGCTGACCATAACCACCTTAACATGGCGAGAGTAATAACAAGGGTATCCCTGAATTCATTGTTCCTATCGTTATAAATATACCTTAGCCCCAGGTGTGATGCAATCGCCAAAATCCCCCCCAGGGCAATCTCCACATACTCCTACCCCGCAAAGGTGCATCCCTCTTTTTGTGGGCAGCTTCGAAAAGTAGATGACCCCAGCAGGGGAAGGCTTGTGGCTGTATAATTTAGTGTTGAAATTCTCTTCAAAATAAGAGAGGGTATCTCCTAATGAATACAGAAAGGAGGTGATACCCATGGAGCATAGTTCGCTGTCAGACATTGTAATCGGAGCCTATGAAGAAATCAAGGATTATATACTCAAAAATATTGAAAGAGATTTATGGAGAGATTCCCCAGCTTTCAGGATGAGGAGCATTTTTGCCGGGTGTTAGGGACTTATCTGTTAGGTGTAGAAAGATATAAAAAAGCTCAGGAGATACTCCCTTATGCTCTTTGAAAAAATTTCAACACTCATCCTTTACAGAGCCCTTATTGAAATACCCTTGACAAAAATGGTAATTTATGTTAGTAATTTCTACTATTATTTAATTATTCAGCTTCTCAAGTTCAAGGTGTATGATATTGAGAAAGGGAGGGTCATTTCGTTCTTATAGAAGAGTTATAATGGGTAGGGGGAACAATATCTTGCCAAAAACCAGCTCAGAGGAGGATTTTGTGCCCCGCATAATGAGGTTGAAGAAATCATTATGGCGCCTTTAGTGTTTGTGGTTATCGTTAATTATAATGGTAGAGAGCACATCAACGATTGTCTGGAGTCTTTACAAAAAGCCGATTACCCCAATTTCAAGGTGGTCATCTCTGACAACGGCTCTACAGATGGGTCGGTGCAACGGATAAGGGAAAAACACCCTTCTGTGAAGGTCATTGAAAATCACGCCAATTTAGGCTATGGCAAAGGGAACAATGTAGGCATACAGTATGCCCTGGAGCACGGTGCCGACTATGTCTTCCTTCTGAATCTGGACACTATTGTTAAGCCAGATTTTCTGACGCAGTTGGTCGATGTCTGTCAGGCTGACCCCTCCATAGGCATTTGCGGCCCCAAGGTGATGAACTTCCCCACCCGGAATATAATTCAGTCCTTAGGGGGGACTTATAAGCTGTGGAAAGGGATTCCTCGCCGTATTGGTAAGGACGAGGCAGACCGGGGGCAGTTCAAGGAGCCCAGGGAGGTGGACTGGATTCACGGGTGTGCCATGATGATTAAAAGGGAGGTTTTTGAGAAGATAGGTCAATTTGACGAGCGATTTTTCCTTTTCTATGAAGAGACCGACTTCTGCTGCCAGGCAGCTAAAAATAGTTTTAAGATAGTAGCCGTGCCTCAGAGTGTGATATTTCATAAATACCGGGTGTCCACCGGTTTTCTCAATCGGCTTTTTGTGTATTACTACACCAGAAATGCTCTTTTGTGCATGAAAAAGAACGGGCTGTGGTATAATTGGTTGACTTTTCCTTTTTTTTTCATATTTTATCAATGTGCGGGTTTCTTTTACTTGACAATGAGGCGGGGAGGAAAATCGACCCCCATGATCTTGTGGGGCATATTTGACTTTTTGAGGGGAAACTTCGGCAAACGTGAAGGTCTTTGGTAATATGCACATTTTCAGAGTAGAATAAAAAATGAGGATTGGAATATTAGGCGGTGGTTTAGCGGCATTAGAGCTGGGAAAACGACTGAAGCAATTGGGATATGACTTCATCATCCTCGAGAGTAACGCTGAGGTAGGGGGGCTGTGCCGCACGCTGAGCTCCGGGGAATTCAAATGGGACTTCGGTGTTCATGCCATATATAGCAAGAATCAGCATGTGATGGATTACCTCAGGGAACTTCCCATAGAGTATGAGCACCACGACCGAACGGTAAGAATTTGCCACTGGAAGGGAGACCAGATATACTCACTGAATTATCCTTTTGAGAATGGGCTGGGAGACCTACCCCTGGAGGATAAAGTAGATTGCCTGCTGGGATATATACAATCCTATCGCCAGGGCAAAAGGAAATTCAACAGCCTGAGGGAGTGGATAGAGCAAGGCTTGGGTTATGGCATCGCCAAGCACTTTATGATCCCCTATAATCATAAGATATGGAACTGCGAACTGAGTAAAATCTCCCTCGACCTGGTAAAAAACAAAATTGAACCCGCCCCTCTGGAGGAAATCATAAAAAGTGTCCTCGGAATGGAGACCATCGGGCGCGCCTATCAGGCGAAGTTTATCTATCCCAAAAGAGGCATCGGGGAGCTGACCCGGGTTCTCTCCATGCCCATCCAGGATAATATAAGGCTTAACAGCAAGGTCACCCGGCTGGTCAATGGCAGAAAGGGGTGGAAGGTCTTCTGCAATCATACAGACCATCATTACCAGGCAGACCTCATCGTATCCACCATCCCCCTGGTGGAGCTCCTCAAGCTGGTAGACTTAAGTGGATTAAAAAAGAGCTATAAAGAGTTGCGGTACAACTCCACCTATTTCTTCCTGGTGGGGCTAAAAGAGGGGTGCCGCTTTCATAACTTCGGCAATTGTCACTGGGTATTCTTTGCCGGGGATGAGGTATTTTACCGCATAACCTTTATGAACAACTTCTCCTCTGCTTTCCCCCCCTCATTAGTAGTGGAGATAACCTTTAAAGGGAAGGCTGCCAGGATGCCGGCAAAACAGCTTATCCCCTGTTTAATCAACGACCTCAAGAGATGCCGGATTATCCGCTCGGAAGATGATGTAGCTGTCGTCGAAAATGTGTTATACCATTACACCTATCCCATACCAACGGTAGACTCCGAAAGGGTAAAGAAAACCGTCAAGCGGGAGCTGAAGAAGCACAAGATATATCTTTTCGGAAGGAGCGGTGCCTGGGAATATATCAATATGGATGGGGTAGTGGAGAAGGTTGGGAAGTTTCTCGAGGAGAACGGATTTCAGGGGTGAACCCCGAAATCCCCTTATCCTAAATGAAACAAAGCTGTCTTGTATCTGTTATAATTTCTAATTTTAACGGAAGAAAAGAGCTGGAGGAGCTTCTCCCCTCGGTGTTTAACACCAGACTTGAGGGGAGATACGAGGTTTTATTGGTGGACGGAAACTCCACCGATGGGAGCCTTGAATATGTTAGGGAGTATTACCCCCAGGTGAAGATAATCATCGACGAGACAAACCGGGGACATTCTGCCGGCATCAACATGGGGCTGGAAGCATCGCAGGGTCGATATATCGCCTTGCTGGATAACGATGTAGTGGTGGAGCCAGGGTGGCTGGAGAACAGCCTTAAGACCTTTCAACGCCATCCGAGGACGGCAGCCGTTCAGTGCAAGCTCATCTCCTATTTCGACCACACCAAGATAGACAGCGCCGGCGGAGTGATGGACCAATACGGCTGGTTCTCCGAAAGGGGGAGGCTTTATGGTTGTCCAGAGGAGGATAGGGGGCAGTATAACAAAGAAGAGCCCATCTTTTCGGGATGCAGCGCTGCTCTGATAGTGGACAAAAAGGCTCTGGAAGAGATCGATGGATTCGACGAGAAATTCTTCATTTGCTATAATGATGCTGATGCCTGCTGGAGACTCCGACTGCAGGGATATGAGATACTTTTCGCTCCCCATGCTATCGCATATCACAAGCGCCAGGAGACATTCAACAAGAAGCTGCCGAAGGAGAGTCTGGTGATGCATCGGGCAAAAAATTTGATTATGATGATTATGAAAAACTTCGAGATGAAAAAGCTCCTTTTTGCCCTCCCCTTAGGGGTCGTTTCAGAGTTGGGGTTAGCCGGCACCTGGCTTCTGACAGGAAACCCAAAGCCCGCCAGGGCGGTAATCAAAGGGCTTTGGTGGAACTTGCGGCACTTCCCTTATATCTTGCGGAGTAGGAGAATAATCCAGAAGAAGCGACAGGTCTCTGATGTTCTCCTCTCCCCTTTGATGCTAAAGGGAAGCCTCCTTTTTAACCGAAAAAATCTGAGCCGTTTTCTGATAATAAGATGAGAAGATACTATATACTGATTTTTTACTTGCTTATATCTCTGTTTATCTTCCGCACCATCATCGCTCAGCCTGGGTTTATCGGCTATCGTCACGACTGGAACATCCCCCCCTTCAAGGAGCAGCTCGTGAAGATGGCATATTATACTGATGGGCTATCCGCCTGGAACCGCTCTCAGTTGGGCTCTCCCACTTTTTACCCGACTTTAGCCTTTTTCAACCTAATTTTAGCCCTGTTGGGGGTAATCGGCTTTAACGGAGCCATGGTTACCAAGCTGCTGTTAGTGGTTCTCCTCAGCCTCATAGGCTGGTCAATGTATTATCTGGGGATAACCCTGAAGCTGGGGAGGGGAGCTTCTTTTCTGGCAGGGCTTTTCTACATGCTCACTCCTTTTGTCTTCAATCGCATCGCGGGAGGCAACCTCCCCGAACTGGTCTCCTATGCGCTTGTTCCTCTGCTGATAGCTGCTATGGAAAAGTCGATGGCGGAGAGGGAGAAGCCCTATCCCTTTGCTGTGCTTGCAGGTCTGACTTTGAGCTTTATGTCGGTGCAATTTCAGTATCTTATATTCGGTGTGTTATTGATCCTGCTCTACTCCCTGTTTGCCCCGCAGAGCAGAGAGCTGGGGAAAAGGGTGAAAGCTCTTTTGGTAGTTGGGGGAGTTTTTTTACTTTTGAACAGCTTCTGGATTTTGCCTATCTTTCAGAAGTATCAACAGATGAACCGCCTGACCAAAGGAGTGGAGAGCCTCAGCTTTGTCGAGCTGTGGAGCCCCAGATTTAGCGAAGTCATACGGCTGCAAGGGAATCGAGCTGCCTTCTTTGAAAACAGCCTGAGGGAGTCTTTTCTCCCTTATAGCTTATGGATGGGGCTCAGTTTCCTTCTCCCCCTCCTGATGGTTGGCTGTGTGCTCTTTGTGAAAGCTAAAAGGAGATTGACCCTGTTTGTGGTGTTTACCTTTATACTGGCTTTATTCTTCTCCAAGGGAACTAATCCCCCTCTGGGAGGCGTATATGGCTGGCTCTATCTCAACCTTCCCTTTGCCACCATTTTTAGAGAGAGTTATCGAATCTCGGCAGTGGTTGCCTTCTGCTACGCTCTGATGCTGGGGATATTTCTGGGGCACCTATCCGCCCACAGGAAAAAAGGAGAGAGTGTTAGGAAACCGGCTCCAAAGAGGAGTCTGATTTCACCCTGGATGATATACCTTATGGTTGTTTTCTTCATCATCTTATATTCCAATCCCTTCTTCAGCGGAGCGCTCGAAAAGAACATCCAGGTCAACAGATTACATCCCGATTACAAGAAGAACTATACCCAGATAGCGAATCTCCCGGGAGAGTTCCGCATTCTTTATGAGCCGTTGATTATCCCCATGAAACCCAGGAAGAACCTCTATAGTGGAGTGGACCCTTTAATCAGCTACCCACCAAAACCATCAGTGGGCAACTACATACCTTTAGCCTCTAATAAAATTTTAGCCCTGAACCTAAATGACAACCACCCGTTCCTCCTCCAGCATCTCATGAATTTTCTGTGCATTAGATATCTTATGATGAGAAAAGATTATATCTCCGATTTTAGGGATTTTGCCTGGTATTTGAATCAATACCCTGATAGATATGAGCTGTGGGACAGTAAAAAGGCATTGAAGAATGTTAACAAGTTATCCCTCATCAAGGAAGACAAGAAGTGGAGCTCAAGCAAAATAAAAATATTCTCCAATAAAAGTGCCTATCCCTTTATCTATGGGGTTAATCCCGAGGGGCTTTATTTCTGCGGTAGGAACCTATCCTGGCTGGATAACCTCAAGCCCGATAAGGGGCTCACCCTCTCAGGCTACCAGTATTGCCAATCTCTCGCAGGGGAAACCCCTCTCAATGTAATACTTCTCAATAACGACCAGTTAGAACTCACCCTTTCACTGGTGGATAGCTCTTACAAAATATACCCTCATCAATTTGCCTCCGAAATGGACGCCAAGCAGGGATGGGTCAATCTCTTGCAGTGGAACAGCTGGTGGTGGTATAATTGGGATTATATTATGGAAGGGGGAGAGACAACTTTTACCCGAGCACAAACTACGTTGAAATTTCCTCTTGTTATCAAGAGAGAGACAAATTACAGCGTATTTATTAAAGCATATCAAGGATTCAAAAGCGGGAGAATAGCTGTTGAATTGGCTGGTCAGGAGTTTACGCTCAATACTAAGAGCGAGTTCAGCAAAGGTTTCCGATGGCTCTACCTGGGAAGCATGTCCCTTCGCAAAAGGAGATACCGGGTGATAATGAGTAACCTGGAAGGGGAAAGTGCGGTGGCCAGGTTGGCGGTAGTGCCAACCGAAGAACTTACTTTGGCCCAGGAGCTGGCTTTCAATATATTACGGAGTTCAAGGGTGGGCTATCTATTTACTAATTATTGAAAGAAAGTGGAAAAAAACCAACTCCTATCTGTAATCATACCCGCCTTCAATGAGGAACGAAGGATAGGGAAAACGCTGGACCGCATCAGGGATTATCTGACAGAGAGAAGCTTCAATTATGAATTAATTGTAGTTGACGATTGCAGTATGGACAACACTCCTCAGATTGTGCGCCAGTTGATGACCAAGGACGAGCATGTCATCATGCTCAGAAACGGGAGGAACAGAGGGAAAGGCTACTCTATCAAAAGAGGTATTCTCAATGCCAGGGGGGATTACCTCCTCTATACCGATGCCGACCTCTCAACCCCTGTTGAGGAGTTCGATAAATTTGCCGGATGGCTGGACAGGGGCTACGACATTATTATCGGCTCCCGGGTAATCAAAGGGGCGGAAATATTAATACGCCAACCAGCTTATCGCATTCTGATGGGGGTGGTGTTCCGCACCTTCCGCCGTTTGCTGATGCTCTATCATATCTTCGATACTCAGTGCGGGTTTAAATGCTATCGCAGGGAGGTAGCCTATGAGATTTTTCCCCGACAGCGTATCAAGGGCTTCACCTTTGATGCGGAAATTTTATATATCGCTGATAAGTATAGCTACAGAATAAAGGAAGTTCCTATCCGCTGGCTTAATGATACCGATAGCAAGGTCCACCCCATCAAAGATTCCATCAAAATGCTGGCTGGTCTTATAATGATAAAATGGAACAGCCTGAGGAGATTCTATGAGAGATAAACGGTCACATACCAAATTCAGCAAGGTGGAGATACCTTCTTTTCCCGCAAGAAAATCCATTATTTTTCTTGTAGTTATTATTCTCTTTATTATGGGCATAACTGCTTGCAAGAAGCGCTCTTATCCCAATGTTCATAGGTTTGTTGACCATTACTCCATTACCAAAAAGCTCCTCAAATATGAAGAGGAAATTTCTGCTATCAAATCTTTCGAATTCAACACTGATGACAACGCCGAGGGCTGGCAGCCGGTCAACGGTATCGGCAGCTTCGTGGTGAAGGGGGGTAAGCTCAACATCACTGCCATCAATGATGACCCCTATATGATTACTGCGGTTGATTTCGATGCCGACCAGGTGACTGCCATCTCCATAACCCTGAAGGTATCCAAGGGGGATTACGGCAAGATTTACTGGACCACCGAAAGCGACGCAGAATTCACGGAGGAGTTAACTGAGGAGTTTGTGCTGGTGCCCGATAATGAGTTTCACACCTATTATATCTTCTCCGAGGACCTGGCCAAATGGAAAGGGAAGATTACGCAGTTCCGCCTTGACCCCATCGATAGCGAGGGGGAAATAGAGATAGACGAGTTCAAGCTGTTGAATCTTCCCATAGCAGAGCGCTATCGGGTAGAACCAGCAGAAAAACGATGGAGAGTTTTATACAAGGCGGCTATTAATAATGAATCCCGAAACATCATCCTCGCTATTCCTCCATCTACAATTGAACAGACTGTATATGTCCCCCCAGGAGCTATTTTTGACTTCGGCTACGGCATCCTCCGAAATGCCTGGGGCAGCCCGGGAGATGGGGTTCAGTTCTCGGTGAAACTCACCGACCCTGAAGGGAAAACTCACACCCTATTTTCCCATTATATCAACCCCAAACACAATCCCCAGCATCGCAGATGGTTCGATGCCAGAGTGGACCTCTCACCCTGGGAGGGTAAAAGGGTAAAGCTCGCTCTACAGACCGAGGGCTCCTTCCCCATTGAGCCTCCCTTTAGCCGAAAGCCAGACATCCGCTACGACTATGCCGTATGGAGCAATCCCACAGTCTACAGCCCGGAGATAAAACAGGAGGAGCCTAATGTGATCCTAATCGTGCTGGACACCCTGCGGGCTGATACTCTGGGTTGTTATGGCTACCGTCGCCCCACCTCACCCAATATAGACCGATTGACGGAAGACCCCCATTCAGTCCGCTTCACCCGAGCATTCAGCAGCTCCCCCTGGACTTTTCCCTCCCATGCCAATATGTTCACCTCCAAGCACCTGGCCATGAACCTCTACCACGAACCGGGGAGGCTCTATCGAAAGGAACTCACCCTGGCAGAGGTTATGAGAGATGCCGGATATAACACGGTGGCCATCACAGGAGGGGTATATGTTTCTTACAAGTTGGCCATTGACAAGGGGTTCGACTCATACTGGGAAACCCCCGAGCCGGAGCTGGGAAAGATAGATGAGATTTACTACCAGACAATCGAATGGCTTGAAAAAAAGAAAACACATAAGTTCTTCCTTTTCTTCCACACCTATGAGGTTCACACCCCATACACCAGAGACACTTATGCTAAAGAACTCCCGCGGGGAAGAATCTCTGACGAGTTTGCAGCCAGCTTCTCCCCCGCTGACGAAAATATAAGAGGAATCATCAGCACCGCCACTGCCCAAGAAAGGGAATATATAAGAGCTTTATATGACGGAGGAGCTTTGGAAGCGGATAAATATCTCGGCTTATTATTCGATAAGCTCAAAGAAAAAGGTTTGTGGTACAACACCATTATTATCATAACCAGCGACCACGGTGAGGAGTTCTGGGAGCATTATCCCATAGCGGCGGAGCACGGGCAATCGCTCTACCGTGAATTGCTCCATGTCCCACTCATAATCTACAATCCGACTACCACAACCTCTCAAAAGCACATCGACGAATATGTCAGCCTGCTCGATATCTTTCCCACCCTACTTGACCTGTTGGGGATAGAGGGGGTAAAACGCCAGCGGCTTATGGGAGAAAGCCTTGTTCCGCTGATGAAGGGAGAAGCCAATTACACCCACCCACCCCTCTTCGCCGAGGTAAAAAAAATGGGCACCAATATCCGACTGCAGTCTATCTTTACCGATAAATACAAATATATCTACTCCTTGGATGGAGGGCATGAGGTGGATTACAATGGCTTCCCCATCACTATTAAGGAGGAGGAGCTCTTTGATATAAAGCACGATTTCCATGAGATCGAAGACTTGACTGTCCTTGAATCGGGCTTGCTGCAGAGGGCGAAGGATGAATTGCAGCAATATATCAACAAAAATCTGAAGCTCCTCACCCCTCCTCCACCCAACCCGAGGCTAAAGTATGACGAGGAGCTGAGAAAGAAGCTCAAAGCTCTGGGATATCTTAAGTAAGGTGGAAAGAAATGCTTCCCTCTAAACGATGGATGACTTCCCCTCTGCTAATGGTTTTTTTGCTCATGGTATTGGGGATAGTTATATCCTGCAGCAAAGAAAGCAAACCCGTCAGAACATATAATTTTATGGATGACTATCACCCCTCCCTCGAGGAATTCAAAGCCCAGGCAGAGGAGGAGATAATATGGACTTTTGACTTCGACATGCGGGGAGATGTTGAGGGGTGGTATCCTAAAAGAGGAATACGCTATTTCAGAGTGGAGGAGGGGATGCTGAAATTCACCGCCTCTACCTCTGACCCTTACCTTGACATTAACTTAGTGTTAGACGCTCATCGGGTAAATGTCATAAAGCTTAGAATGAAAGTATCGGCTGGAAATGAAGCAGAGCTCCGCTGGGCCACAAGAAAGTATCCGCATTATGCGTCTGTTCGCAAGCAATCCTTGAGCATCTCTGCTGACAATACATTTCATACCTATTATTTATTTACCGAGGATGCACCCACTTGGAAGGGGGACGTTATTAAACTCCGCATTGATCCCACCAATGCCCCTGCCTCAGTGGAAATAGACCAAATATCCCTCCTTAATATGAATTTATACAGGCGAACGGAGATAGAGCAAGATATCAGCTTGTTCGAAACAGCTTTCATTGGAAATGAGACCCGAAGAATTATCTTCGCCCCGCCGCCCTGGCAGATGGAAAAGAGCCTGAGGCTTCCTGAGAAGCCTGTTTTCACCTTCGGTTACGGCATTCTCCGAAATGTGTGGGGTAGCCTGGGAGATGGGGTGCAGTTCGCCGTAAAGCTTACCGACCATAAGGGGAAAATCCACACCGTGTTTTCCCATTACATCGACTCCAAAAATAATCCCCAGCACCGCCGCTGGTTCGATGCCAGGGTGGACCTCTCCCCCTGGGGAGGCAAACAGGTGAAGCTCAGCATCCAAACCATGGGTTCCCTCCCTACGGAGTCCCCCTCAAAGGGCACGCCGGACCTTCGCTATGACTATGCCGTATGGAGCAACCCTATCGTTTACAGCCTGGAGGACGAGCAAGAGGAGCCCAATGTGATTCTCATAGTGCTGGACACCCTGCGTGCTGATGCGCTGGGTTGTTATGGCTACTGGCGTTCCGCTTCGCCCAATATTGACCGGCTGGCAGAAAACCCGCACTCAGCCCTCTTCACCAGAGTCTTCAGCAGCTCCCCCTGGACAACCCCCGCTCATGCCTCGCTGTTTACCTCCCGCCATCTATCCTTGAGCAGAGAATATGAGCTCAAGCATCTCCCTCCAGGAGAGTTAACCCTTGCCGAGGTCATGCGAGAAGCTGGATATAATACCGTGGCCTTCACCGGAGGGGCGTTTGTATCTGCTAAGCTGGGCTTCCATCAAGGGTTCGACATCTATTACGAGACCGAGCGGCTGGGTAAAGTGGACGAGGTTTTTGCTCAATTTGCCGACTGGTTCGAGCATCGGAGACGGGGGAAGTTCTTTCTTTTCTTCCACACTTATGAAGTCCACACCCCTTATACCCGAAGCACATTTGCCAACAGAGATGACCTGGGAAGAATACCACCCGAGTTTGCTGAAAACTTTGCGGAGGTCTCCGATACCGACTTAATTAGAAATATCATCACCGCAACCGAGGGGGAGAAAAGGTATATAAGAGCCCTCTACGATGGGGGAGTATATGAGGCAGATAAATACATTGGGCTGCTCCTTGAGAAGCTCAAGGAGGAAAAGCTGCTGGAAAATACCATCATCATCATCACCAGCGACCATGGGGAGGAGTTCTGGGACCACTACCCATTTGGGAGCTATCATGGCTATTCCCTATACCGAGAGATGCTCCATGTACCCCTGATTATCTATGCACCGGGGCTTGAGATAGCGCGCCATAAGATAGAGGAGCCAGTTAGTCTGCTCGACCTCTTTCCTACCGTCGCAGACCTTTTATCTCTTAAGGGGATTAGCCAACAAAGGCTTATGGGAACCAGCCTCCTGCCCCTTATGGAAGGAGATGGGGGATATGCTAACTACCCCCTACTGGCTGAGCTGAAGGATAAAGATTTAAATCTGAGACTTCAGGCAATTATAACCGACAGATATAAATACATAAGGTCTCTTGACGGGGGCAAGGAAAATCGGATTAAAATAATAACCGTAATTATTAATGAAGAAGAACTCTACCACCTAATAGATGATAGTATGGAAATTCGGAATCTTGCCCCCGAGAATCCCACTTACACTCAAGAATTCCAGCGGATGCTCGCCAGCTATGTTCAGGAAAAAGCGAAGCTGGTACCCCTTACGACTTTAAAAGAGAAGGAGCTCGACGAGGAACTGAAAAAGAAGCTCAAAGCCCTGGGATATATAAAGTAACGCAAATAAAAGACGAGGCTTTGAACAGTGATTAAAAGGAAGCACTTATTTTATGGATTCATTATCTTAGGGTTGATAGCTCTACTTGCAGGATGTCGCTCTCGGGCTGAGCCCCGTCTCCACCGATTCTTAGACCATTACCTCCCCCCTGCCGATTTACCTCAGCTGAAGGAAAAAACCAGGGTCATCGCCTCCTACCAATTCAACAGGGATGGAGATGCCGAAGGGTGGCAGCCTATTATGGGGATAGACCGCTTCAGGGTGGAGGGGGGGAAGCTTAAGCTTCGCTCCATAAATAACGACCCTCACATGAGCGTTAAGGTGGAGCTCAATGCCGACCTCATCAATGCAGTGAGGATTAAAATGAAGCACTCAAAGGGGTTCTGGGCAGACATCTTCTGGCCCTCTTCAGAAAAAAGGATATTCTCACCGAAGCTAAGAGCTCCCTTTAAGCTCATCCCCGACAATAAGTTTCACAGCTATACCATCCTCACAGACGAATTTCCGACCTGGAGCGGGAGGGTCAGCCATTTCAGATTAGACCCCTTGAGGAATGAGGGGGAGGTGGAGATAGATTCCATCTCCTTTTTAAATCTCTCATTAAAGGAGAGCCTCTCGCATCAGAATATTAAATGGGTTCCCACCGAGGCATTTATTA
>CABWKN010000084.1 GCA_902505605.1 Candidatus Guanabacterium sedimentis | reverse complement strand
ATGAAATTAGGGACAGGTGCATGTATCAGTGGAGGTAAAGTTGGAAAACAAAATCAAAAAATACAGGATAGCGTGGATATTGATTCTGGCAGGGTTTCTGTTCTCTTTCGGAGGATTGGCGTTCGCGGATGAAATTCATGACCTCGCCCAAAAGGGCGATTTAGAAGGCATCAAAATCCTGATCGAACAGAATCCCGAGCTGGTCAATGCCAGGGATAAAGATGGCCGCACGCCGCTTCACTGGGCCTGCCGGGGTGTCCATCTCGAGGTCGTGAGGTTTCTTGTTGACAAAGGTGCGGATGTCAATGCTGAAGACAGCAACAAAGTCGTCCCTCTTCACAGCCTGGCGGTTCGCAATATTACTGAGGCTATAGAGCTTCTGCTCGCCAAAGGAGCAGATGTCGATGCCAAAGACTACGGGGCAGATACAGCGCTCCATTACGCAGCCATATACGATGCCGCTGGTGCAGTAGCTCTCTTGATAGAAAAAGGCGCGGATATCGAAAGCCGAGACAATTACCACCGCACTCCGCTTCTTCTGTGTGCCAGGGAAAGGGGAGGACCGGAAACCATACGCATCCTTCTCCAAGCTGGCGCTAATGTCAATGCCAGAGACAAATTCAAGGATTCATCGCTCGATCTCGCCGCCTGGCGGGGCAAAAAAGAGGTTGTCGATCTTCTTTTGGATGCGGGAGCATGCATACCCTCCGGAGGAAGTAAGGCCCGTTATCTCTTTTCCGTAGCCGCCTCCAAAGGATTGAGCCGGCTTTTCGATGCTGTTGCCAAGGCGGGCGGCGATCCCACTTTCAAGCTCTCCAACGGCGGCACACTGTTGCATTCAGCCGCATCCGGCGACTCAATCCAAATACTGGAAACCCTGATTGCCAAAGGCCTGGATATCAACCTGAAAGATAACTACGGATGGACACCCCTCCATTATGCGGCAAGAGACGGCCGGGTTGAAAACGCCAAGCGTCTGATAACCAAGGGAGCGAACATAAATGCGCGCAGCATCATGGGGCAATCCCCTCTGAACGCCGCCGATGAGATGGAGCAGGATAAAGTGCGCACTTTGCTGACAGAAAAAGGGGCGGAAGAAGGTGCCATGAAACGCTGGCAAAACGGAGATCCTTGGGGATGGACGGAAATCAGCGCTCCGGAAGTGACCTACATCGATCCCGGCCTGACGAAACACATCGATGGACTCGAGGAATATAAAAACTACTTGAAACAATTTGAGGGAAAAATCAATTACCAGGTTTCGGAATTCATCAGTCCGACGGTTGCGACGCACGGCAATATGGCCGTTTTAACCTACAATTATAAAGATGCCCAAACCGAACCAGACGGCACGATCATAGAACAGTCACTCTGGAACACCACCGAAGTCTATTGTCTGTTCGACGATAAGTGGAAAATCATCCATACTCATTGGTCCTACATAAAACAGAAACTTCCTGAAAGCGTTGAAGTGCCTCTCCTTGTGGAAACATTCCCGAAAACATGGGAAGGAGTGGCTGGCGAGTTGATGGCTCTGGAACGTGCGGCCATGGAACGCTGGCGTAAAGGAGATCCCTGGGGTTTCGTTGAAATCAACGCGCCCGATGTTTCCTATTTTGATACAGACACACCCAGCCGTCTGGATGGACTGGAAGGCTTGGAGGCTGAATATGCCAAACGCAAAGGGAAAATTCATTATGACGTCATGGAATTCATAAATCCCAAGGTTCAGGTCCATGGAGATGCAGTTGTTTTATCCTATCAGTTTTTCTCGACAAAATTGAATCCCGATGGCTCCATCGCGTCAAGGATTCCCTGGAACTGCACAGAGGTATATTTTAAGATCGACGGAAAATGGAGGATCATACACACCCACTGGTCTTTCATCAAGGGCGAGAGGATTTCATCTTGACCGGGCTAATTTCTTCTTAAGCTGAATCCAATAGAATGCTCCCCGAAAATAACTCTCGATACCCAAATTACGTAATTCAAAGATGATGGTATTTATCTTTCACTTTTTAGGTCAGGATACAGTCATTATCAAGGAGGCTGAATATGCTTTGTTTAAGGAATCCACGTAAACTGCTCATCATAAGCGCAGTCATAGGAGCCATGATTATTCTGCGGTGCTTTCCAATCCAGGCATCAACAAACCGTACCTCTGAGGAAGAAACCATTAAGATCCGCTCCCATATACTCAATGAAGAACGGACCCTCTCAATCGTACTTCCCCAGGATTATGATAAGAATCAAAAGCCATATCCTGTTCTTTATATCCTGGATGCAGAAGCACGCAGCGAATTCACCAGAGCTGTCTCCACAGTCAAGGACTTGTATGCAGAAGGCATCGGCCCGCAGATGATTATCGTCGGTATCTGGAATACTAATCGCAATCGCGACATGATTCCTGTAGCTGTATCCCACCGGCCCCAGTCCGGAGGTTCTCAAAAATTTCTTGAGTTCATCACAGATGAATTGATATCCCATGTTAAACAAAATTATCGGACAACAGATTTTCCCGTCCTCTATGGCGCATCAAACGCCGCTCTCTTCAGCGTATATGCTTTGCTTGAAAATCCGAATGCATTTGACGGTGTTATAGCCAGCAGTCCTATGATTGGACATTGTGCGGAACACATACAGATGAAGGCAAAAGCATTTGTCAGAAGGAATCAGATAAAGGATTGCGCCTTATATATGATATATGGAACAGAGGATTCACAGCGAGTCACAGGATATGTCCCGGATTTTCATGAATTTTTAAAGTCAAAAGCTCCTCGAGGATTTGTCAGTCAACTCGAAATCCTCGAAGGCGAAGGACATGTTCCCAAAAGCAGTATTTCTCGCGGCCTCAGGTATGTTTTCGCTCAAAACACGTCATGGGCTCATTACAAATCAACAAGAAAAGAGAACGGAGACACGGAAACCTGGCCGTCGCAAAATCCGGCTGAAAAATCTGAAACATGGGAATGGCCTCTATCCACACCTGAGAAACAGCAGCTCGACCCTGAGCCACTGGCCGAGTTGGTGTCTTTGATCCGAGAGGGCCGGAGATACCCCAGGCTGCACAGCCTTCTTGTCATCCGCCACGGATACCTGGTGGTGGAAGAATATTTCGGTGGACATCAAGCAGACAAACTCCACACACTACAGTCCGTCACCAAAAGCTTCACATCTGCACTGGTAGGAATGGCTATTTCCAAAGGAGAATTCAAAGGCGTTAATGAGAAAATTTTGGATTTTTTCCCGGACATGACAAACATTGCCAATCGGGATGAGCGCAAAGAATCCATACGCCTCCAGGATCTCCTGACCATGCGTAGCGGCACGGACTATAATGAAAATGGCCCGGATTCACCACACCATCAGCTTAACCGGCAACCCCGCGGCTGGGACAAGTTCTATCTCGACCGTCCGATGCTGAGAATGCCGGGAACACAGTTTCTCTATGACAGCGGCGGAGTGATCCTGATGTCCGCCATGCTGAAAAACCGCACGGGCATGCACGCTGACCAGTATGCAGAGAAACATTTGTTCAAACCGCTTCAGATCGTCCAGAAATACTGGTTCAGGAATCAGGAGGGCCATCCCCATACCGGGGGCGGTTTGAGCTTGAAATCCAGGGACACAGCCAAATTCGGGCTCCTCTATCTTCAAAAGGGACGCTGGGGAAGTCAACAGATCGTGCCCGAAGATTGGGTCAGGGAATCCTTTATAAAACGAGTGGATTTCGGCTCTACCGGCGGTAGAACCGTCGGGTATGGATATCTATGGTGGATCCTGAGTCCTGACCCGGATGGGAATGGTAAAGATTATATCTACGCCGCTATGGGCTTCAAAGCCCAGTACATTTTCATTATTCCCGAACACGACATGGTAGTTGTCGTCAATGGAGATACACGATCAAGTGTTAACCAGAGAAAGCCGATCGAGTTCCTCTACACCCACATCCTCAAGTCCGTGCAGCGGTGATAAAGCGGGCCGCTAAGTTATGCTAATCCTTTTTATGTCAATCTACCAATTGAGGCTGGGTGAATATGCCCCCCCTATTTTTAGGCTATATGATTTTTACCGAATATAGCTCCCACTTATCCGTCTGCTCATTAAGAATCAACTGGTACAGATGCTTGTTTTGGATGGAATAAGGGTAGCACATAGTCTCTGACCTCATCTTGAAAAGAACCATTTTTTTATCTATAACCTTGCCACCCAAATCAAGAATCCATATCTCCCTCTTGTCTTCGACTTGGTTTCCCGTAACCACGCATATCTTTTTATCAGCAGGAATGATGTCCACGATGGCGGGAAAATACTCGGGGTATTGGATCAGATTCCTGTAATACTCTTCCATGTCCTCTCTGCTCTTGAAGTATCGCTCCCAGCCTGGACGGTTTGTGAGTCTGCTCATGTGTTGATCTTTATGCTCTTGAGTGACCTTAACTCTGGAGCAGTCATGAGCGAAGGAATTGACTTTGTTCCCTTCCTCATCGAAGACTTCGATAAAAAAATCATCCCTTCTATTGGCCACATACAATTTATCCTCATAGACATCGAAACTATAATCTCCGGAAAAAGCCCTGCCGACAAATTCTTTCCTGCAGAGTTCTTTGATGATATTCAATTCAGAGTCATACAGGTTAAGCCAGTAATAATTAGTCTTGTTCTTGGGATAAACATGCCTGGCTATGAATTTATTTCCAAAGGGAACATAAAAAAAAGAATCACCCCCATGTGCCAGTTCCTGCAGCAGTTCGAATTCATAGTTATAAATGGAGACTTTTCCACTGCTGTTGACTGCAAACTTATCAGGCTGCAGAAACAGAAAAACACTGTGTGCCGGCTGGATTTTAAACACTCCTGGGCCGCCAAACTGCTTTATCAACCGATAATCTTCCAAAGAATAAACCAGGACGGTTGTTCTCATCTGTAAAGGATCCGTTGAATTCGTCACAAAGAGCCGGTTTTTCGAGGCCCACATCCTATTATGGGGATCCGTAACCTCATGGAGTGTCGCGATTTTTCGGGGCTGGCTCTCCACTGCGCATGAACTGAACAGCAATCCAGAGAGGGAAAAAAGAATCATAATCCGTTTAAAGGTTTTCACGGCTATTCCATCCTTTGATGTAAAACCGCATTACATGATAAACAGTAAACATAAAGTTAATTTCTTATTTGCAGAAAGCAATTTCTATATTAATAGATTTTCCCCCTATTCCCGGGAATCCTTATATCGCAGGTCGAACAATTTGGCTACTGGAAGAGCTGTATCTCCAAGGTTTCCCATCATCACAATGTAAAAGCCCTTTTGAACATGGAAGTAGCTGACTGATAGATGGCCGACAGCGTGCCCGTTATTTCCCTCCCAGGTTCCACGGGGACCCTTTGCAATCTGGTAGCCTAGGCCGTTGAATTTTCCCGGTCTGACATGACGCATCCTCTTGAAGGATGTCTCGGAAATCAGCCGATCGTTTCTCAGGCCGACGTGATACTTGATGACATCTTTTGCGTCGCTGACAATCCCCAATTCTGGCAGACCGCGGAGGTTCTTGTCCGCCCAGCTCACCTCTGTGAAACCCTGTTCGATTCGTTCTCCCCAGCCTTCTTCGATACGGTATCCTTTAGCAAGGGAATCCAAAGTTTCCTCTAGGCCCAGATATCGTGTGTTCTGCATACCTAGAGGTTTAAAAATCCTCTCATGAAAAATCTCAGGTGCGGACCTTCCCTCGACATTAGCGATCAGTTTGGACAGAAGAAGCAGGTTGGTATAGCACCCTTCCTGCCTCTCTCCAGGTTGGAAATTCGGCTCGGCATCAGCAGCGATTTTAATCAGAGAATCGATACTCTGCGGAGATTTGAGAAGCTCGGGAAGTTTGGGATTTCCCGTGGATCTCAGGTCTATGCCAGTCCAATCGCCAAAACCTGAGGAATTATCCATGAGCATTTCCACGGTAACATTATTCCCACCCGGAAACTCTAAAAACCGGGATATAGGGTCTTCAAGCTTGAGCTTCCCCTCTTCTTCCAGTTTGAACACTATTGCCGTCAACATTGATTGAGAGATGGATCCGATATAAAAGCTGTTTCTGATACGCATAGGCTTGTTGTTCGAGATATCAGATTTCCCAACCGCTGCCGCGAATATCCTTCCGTCAGGTTCCCGTATAGCGATAACCATGCCCGGTATTCTTGATTCGGCTGTTGCCTTCTCGACCTGCTCCTTGAATAATCGAGACTCCTTCTCGTTCGCGCCTCCCGCCTTAGCGCTTCTTAATTCCGCCGGTAGTAAAGATGCTATGAAGAAAACGAGGAAAAGGATACGGCCTGGATATTTATGAGGGCGGCCTTTAGGATTAAAAAATAATTTTTGGCTCATTCCACTTCATCCTATTTATCCTCATTTAGCGATTATTCAATTTTTATATCATATATGGTGGCAAATAACATGCCAATTTCATCTTCTTGGGGTTTTCTAACACTTATGAAACATACATGTATCATTTATTAACAGTTAATGTCCGTACTTGAACAGAAATAAATATTCCCCATATCAACTTTGTGAAAGAGAATAGCCAAGATTCCGTTGCTTTATAATCCAGTCTTAACCTTCTATTTTGCATGATAAGGCAGTTCCCAATCAATTTTGGAATCAATACGTCACCATTTTCTTTGATATTAGTTGCTTTTCTCTAAAAACCTAACGATTAAAGATACCTTTCCATCTGATTCTATTAGAAAGCAACTCATTGAAGTGAACAGCATCATAATCAATTAATCCGAGATAGTATCTCAGCAAATATCTCCTTACTTATGGCAACCTCTGCCATTTGAAACATGATATACCGGCTACGTCTCAGAACTTTAGCCCCGATCTTTATAAGTTTAATTACTTGCACCATGAAATTCAATCTTACTTTTTCTGTTAAAACGAATATTTAATCTTTCACCCTTTGTGTACTTCATTTTCGATGCCATTTTCAACCGCTATCTTGTTATATAATAATTTAGAGTGATTCTGTTAAGCGATTTTTATGCTTTATATGGTGAATACGGATTAATAGTTTTAAATTTTATGCATCCTCCGTGCGGCTCATTAATCAGGACAAATGGTGGTTTAATGGGGGCTAATCTCGCAAAATAGGCTCGATTCGTCCACCTCTACGACCTGAGTATCGACATCAAACTCTGCGGTTAACGACATGAATTCTTCCGGGCGCATTGTTGTCGCTTTGAATCCGTCCTTGCAGACAATAACACCGTTGTGGGTCATTTCCCAGTTGATTTCCCCCAGGAGTCCGGCCTCCGATTGCAGTTGAAACCATTCCAGTCGATATTTCCAGAATTTATCGGAATAACTTGAAAAAAGGAGAGTTCCACCAGGTTTGGCAACACGAATGCTTTCCCGGATTATGTCTTTCTTATCCACACGGAATGCTGAAATTCCGTTCTGGATACACACTACCCGGTCAAAAACCCGGTGGCGGAAGCCAAGTTGAACTACATCCATATTCAGCAACAGAGTGTTGGGAATACCGCTGAGCATTTCCCGTCCAAGCAGCAAGCTGGAAAGAGAGAGGTCAATTCCGATGACCAATGCTGCTTTTTGGGCAAGCCGGGGCAGTATTCGTCCGTAACCACAGCCCAGCTCCAGCACCATGTCGCCGGGACGGATTTTTTGCATGATATGGTCCACCTCCGCTACTAAGTACTGCTGAACCCGTGGTGGGGCGATGTCGTAGCACTGCTTCAGACGATTGGCAGAAAGTTTATCACTGTAATAGCCGCTCATATCCCCATTCTTAATTGTCAACTAAAGCCAAAAGTTTAATAGGAAGATATGCAAGATATTTTTCTAAAGGATGTTTTTCCATTTTTATGGGGAACTTTCGTATTTCTTGTGTATATACAAAGCCTTATTATGTTCTCATTTAAGGGGTATATGTAAACTCAATCCCCGGCTGAGATATTACCCCTCTGGGGGTCGGCTTAATTAAATATATTCTGTCAGGCTTTTAACCTATTGCATATTGCGGTCTTAGCCCTGCTACTGAACGCCCTGGTATTTCCTCTCGACCTTCTCTTTCTCCACAGGCTTTCTCTCGTCACGGAAAAAGCCGGGGGCTACCCACCGTTCAAGCATAGCCTTTCTCCCCTCTGTCACCACTTCCTGGAAATACTCTTTCCCCCTCATAGTGCTCAGGAAAAATCGTAGGTTATCCAGAGCAGAGAGACTGATCAGCTTAATCCACACCTGATAGCCTTCAACAAAATCGTTGCTCTCCAGCCCCAGGGTGCAGTTGTCAATGCGGGTTAGCCCGGGGTAGTTGGCGGCAATATCGGTCTGTGACTTGGTCTGGAAGCTGAACTCCATTTTGTAAGGGGGGTCAAGCGTGAAGGGAGGTATCTCGTCTATCCTTTTCATCGCATTATAAGCAGCTTCCTCGATTTGCTGCAAAGCTTCCTCATAGGGTAGGAAATCGGCATCTGTCTTCCCCTTGGCGGTCTTTACCAAGGCATACTCGGTCTGGGGATGGAGATTTTTAATCTGCTTCTCCAGAACATCGTCGCCGGAGACCATAATCAGAGGAACATCGAAGCGGGTAGCCGACAGAGCAATGATGTCCGACTCGTTGAACTCTATTTCGTTCACCTTCAGCATGGTGTGAACGGTGTAGGTATGGCTGAGAACCCCGGGCGAGCCGGCATAGGAGTGCATCCCGACGGCCACTATGCCCTGGTAGGTAGAGTTGGGGGAGTCGATATAGGGCTCGAAGGGCTCATCCCTGAGCTCCAGGACCGCCCTTTTGTCCATTTTATCTAACAGGATGTCGGGCTCCGGATTACCGCTGCCGTGTGCATCGGTAACCACTATCTCCCCCGCTCCCCCTCGGATAAGCCCTCTGATAGCAGCATTGACATCCTCGGTCAACAACTCCCTCGCCTCTTGATACCTTGCCTCGCCGAAGAGAACTTGCTCTGTGGTGCAAACATTGGAGATTCCTTCGAAATCGTAGTAGACAAGGATTTTCGGTGCCTTGCCCTCTTCGGCTACCCTGGTTTCTTTCTGGCATGCCGGGAAGAAGAATAAAGGGATAATCAGAAAAATGATGACCAGCCTGCTAAGGATAAATCCTCTGCCTTTGCGCATTACTCACCTCCTGTTAAAATTCAGTAATACTTACTTCTTGTGCAGGATGAAAAGCCTAATATAACTATCAGTAGTCAGGCGGCTCTTTATCCTCCGATTTTTTCAGAGCTTTTATCAGCTTCTCGACCTCCACCGCCTCGGGGGTGTTGGGCTCCAGCTCGAGATATTTCTCAAAAACCTCCACCGCCTCCTGCAGTTTATCCAGCGCGACTAACGCCAGCCCTAAATCATAGTAAGCCATGGAGAATTCAGGGTTAAGCTCGATGGTCTTCTGAAAGTATTCAACCGCCTTCTCTGGCTGCTGATTGTTGTAATATTGGACTCCTATATTAAAGTAGGTCTCTGCGGTGGGAGAAATCTGAACCAATTGCTGGAACATCTCTTCCGCCTTTTCGGGCCGTCCAGTCTCAATATAGACAGAGGACAGATTGATGAACAGCTGGGGATTATCGGGAAAGAACTCCACAGCCTTGGTCAAATATTTCTCCGCCTGGGGGTAATCCTTTTTCGCCAGATAACAGGTGCCCAGATTATAATAGCCAGGACCGAAATCGGGCTTCTCCTCTATTAACTTCAGAAACACCTCAATTGCCTTATCAATCTCATTGTTCTGATAAAGCTCAATCCCTTTTTTATAAAGCTCTCCACCCTGTTCCTCCACCGAAGCCGGCGAAAGGGGTATATCCATCTCGTGTTGCACACCGGCGCGGAAGATATATGAGAACTCCCGCTTGCGATAGCCTTTCTTCTCCACCACCACCTTGTGGGGACCGGGATTTATCCCTCGCTGAAAAAACTCCCCCTTCTCGTTGGTCTTGAAAGTCATTCTGCGTCCAGTCTGGCTAATGAGGGTGATCTTAACCCCCTCCACAGGCTTCCCCTCATGGTCGAGCACCTTCCCCCTGAACCTGGTGTCGGCCCCCTGCAGCAGGGTTCCTTCTGAGAGAAGTAAGACTACGGTAAGAAAAAGAAGGAAGGCGACAAAAAATCCTTTCTGTTTTGAGGGAGACATCTTTTGTTCTCCTTTATCTATGCCTAAGGCTTACTCTTAATTTGCGCTAATAATTTCTCTATTTCTGGCTGCGATGGGTCAATCTCCAGAGAGCGCTCAAACGCATCCTGGGCTTTTTCTCTGTTGTTTAGGTTTAGATAGAGCATCCCCATAGCATTGTAAATCTCGGCGGAAGTAAACCCTGCCTTGAGCACCTCCTCATAGCAAGAGATAGCCTCTGCGTAGCGCTCCTGTTTAGCCAGCAAGGTGGCTTCTATAAGGAGCACCTGAGGGTCGTGGGGAAGCTTTGCTCTCAGCCCCTTTACCAGCTCCTCTGCCCGGGAGAGTCTGTCGAGAACTACCAGATTCTTTATAAAAAGCACCTGATAAGAGAGCTCCTCAGGCTTCTTGAGGGCTGCTGTTTCCAGATGGGGGAGGGCTTTCAGGTAATCCCCTTTGAGGAAGTATTGCAGACCAAAAAGATATTCCAGGTGGACAGGGTCCACCCCCCGCTGGGCATTGACGATGAATTTGCCGTATTCAATGGGATGGTCCACCAGAGAGCAGCTCCTTTGCTCGCCAACAAGATACTCCCCGGAGGGACCAAATACCTCCAGATATATAATATGCTCACCAGCAGAGAGAGCCTCGGTCGATATGGTGTCAAAGAAAACCACCCTTCTCCCCCCGCCCTCCATGCCGCTTAAAGGAACCGAGGTGAGAACCTTTTTCTCCCCTGCCTCTTCTACTGACAGCACCAGGGTTACCGGCTCTGCCTCGGGCGTCCACCCTTCGGGAGCCAGCAGCTCTGCCGCCACCATTATCCCCCTGCCCTGTCTGAAGATAGCATCGCCCTGGGGGTAGATGGTATACTCCCCCAAGGTAAAGGGGAGCCCCTTTGCCATTATCTCCTTATCGGCTCTCACTGCCTTATAGCCAAGGGCTATATCGCTCAGCAACCATCGGTCAGCCCTCAACTCCTCCACAGTGAAGCTATGCTCCGCCTTCCCCTGACTCCTCCCCAGCTTATCAAAGCTCACCAGGCTCAGATGGTATTCTCCAGGAACCAGGTCAGCCCTCCACCGCAAGGCAAGGTTGTAATGCTGCTGAGCAGGGTAGTCTTCCTTGGAGAGCTCCAGGAAAGCAGTCTCCTCCAGCCGGGCTACCATTACCTCTTTGTCATCGGAGATGCCCCCCAGAAACTTTACCTTCCCCAGTAACCTATCTTCCTCCTCCTTGAGGGTGATATGCTCAGACGGTATTTCAATATTAAAATGGCACTGATAAAAGCCCTCTTCGGTGGGGATGTTTACCTGCTCAAAAGAGAGCTCGAAGATATCAAAGGTATAATCAACCGCCACTCCTGTTTCCGGCACAGAACTCACCCTGCTAGCTATCGCCTCCTTTAACCAGATGGGGTCCCTCAGCTCCTCCACAATCTGGCTGGAAAAACCCGTGCTGTAACCCGGTGCAATACTGGAATATGCCTGGGTAAACTCCAACCCCAACACATTCCTTATCTGCTCGGGGCTGATAAACTCCCACTGGCGGATGCGCGAGATGAAAATCCGATTCCTATCGAAAAGGGGGTCAAAGAGGGCATACTCACCCGTCCCAAAGCGGCGATAAAACATAATCCTCATACCGGGTGGCATCCCCGGAGCCGGGCTCTTAAAATAGTGCCATATCTCGTAGGGGAAGACGATGTTAGAGCTGTAGGTATGGTCACGGTCGTCTGGCTTCCCAAGAAGGATGTAGACCCTTCCCATATCTGTCAGGCACCCCTTCCTGGTAGAGCCCACCGCCAGATATCGGTTGGCATACTCCAGCCTCTGATAGTGCTCATCACGATACTCGTTCTGCCGGGTCAGGGGATTGGGGTCCCGCTTCTCCCAGAAGCCTTCTATGAAGCGTTCCCGGTTGGCATCGGACTTCAGCCTCAGGAACTCCTCCTCCTCCTGAGGGGTGATTATCCAGCAGACCTCCTCGGTGAGCCATTTTCTGTATTTGGGTGTGAGCTGGGCGTAGCGGTCCTTCTCATCCCCTATCCCACTGGTTGAACCTCCCAATACCAGAGCGGTCAACGCTACTATCAAAAGGCACCGCCACCATCTTTTCATCGTAAATCTCTCCTCTTCAATAATTATATCCCCCAGCATGACTAAAGTCAATTATATCAATCTGCAGAGATTCCTTTTAGGAATTGCATTAAATTAAAAAGAAAAAAAGAGGGTTAGCCCCCTGTTGATGGGGAGCTAACCCCCGGTAGTTGTCATCCAGAGAATTAGAACTCGAACCTCACCGATACCTGGGCTTCCCGGGCAACTCCCAGAACAATGGTGCCGGTGTTAAACTGGGACGACTCCCACTGGGTCATCCAGCGGCGAGGGCTCCTGTTGTCGGCGTTGAACAGGTTAAAGACTTCAAAGAAGAGCTTCACACGGTATCTATCGGCAAAGCTGAAGGCCTTGGTCAGGCGGATATCAACATTCTTGAAGTCATCCCCTCTGCCTTGACCAGCCTTGTGGTCCTTCATGGTATCGCTTTCGAACCCATCGCCATCCATATCGCCACCTTCGTAGCTGAAAATGGTGAAGGCGAAGGGGGAGCCGTAGCCGAAGTTGACCCCGAGGTTGAAGTCGTAGGGGAGGACGAACATGGCGCCGATATTAAACACATGGGTGCGAGAGCCTAAGATTGGGCCGTAGTTGGCGTTCTCCCAGTCGGGATAGGTCAGATCGTAATAAAGGGCAGCAAGCTCCTTGTCTTGGAATCCTTGGTTGGACGACAGGGTGTAGGAAGCCTGCATCATCATGTTGTGCCCGAAGCGCTTGCGAGCCGCAACCTCCAGAGCCTGATACCGATTGCGACCTAAGTTCCCAGCTACCCGACACTTGTAATAAAGTCCCATCTCCTCCCAGCTCTGTCCGGTCCAGGGAAGAGGCAGGTCTATGTGCCTGTAGAAGATCATAGGGTTGTCGGAGCGCTGATAGATATAGTCAACATCCAGGGCTATGTCGTAAGGCATCTCCTTGGAGAAGCCGATGCTGGCCGTCTGGAACATTGGTATCTCGACATCGGGAGCAATGCAATAGATGTAGTAGATATCCTGCGGGGTAGGAGGACCCACAGGGACAGTGATGTACTGGGTCCAGTCGACCTGCCCTGCCATTATCTCATCTCTACCCCATTGCGGTAAATCAATCGTTCCAGAGGGGAGCCCTGGTTCCACATCGAGGGGGTCGAGCCACAGCAGGAGGTTATTGACCACCTGCTGGTAGAACATCCCCC
>CABWKN010000083.1 GCA_902505605.1 Candidatus Guanabacterium sedimentis | reverse complement strand
TCATCCTTTACAGAGCCCTATATATCTTCATCCTTGACAGAGGAGTTAAACTTCATTATAATTTTTCCCAAAGGGGGTTTAAAGTGTATTCTACCAGCGATTTTCGCAATGGGCTGAAGATCGAGGTCGACGGCATCCCTTACGAGATAGTAGAATTCCTTCATGTAAAGCCGGGAAAAGGAGGGGCATTCGTTCGCACCAAGCTGAAAAACCTGGAGAGCGGCACAGTAATTGACAAAACCCTCAGAGCGGGCGAGAAAGTGGGGAAAGCCGATATTCAGGAAACAGAGATGCAATTCCTCTACCGTAGTGGTGATAAGTTCCACTTCATGGAGATGGATACTTATGAGGAGATTATCCTCTCCGCAGAGGAAATCAAGGGAGCGGATAAATTCCTCTCTGAGGGGGAGACAGTGACCATCCTCTACCACGGGAAGAACCCCATCGGGGTGGAGCTGCCTTTTTTTGTAAATCTAAAGGTCATCAAGACCGAGCCGGGAGTAAGAGGGAACACCGCTGCGGGAGGGACTAAGCCTGCTACCCTCAGCACGGGAGCAGTGGTGCAGGTTCCCTTCTTTATTGAAGAAAACGACCTTATCAAGGTGGACACCCGCACAGAAGAATATATTGAGCGGACCACGAGATAGGAACCACCCCTTCTGCTCCGCCTGGCGACCAGAAAAGGAGTGAGAGGTGAATCTGCAGGAAATAAAAGAGTTGCTGAAGCTGATAACCGAAAGCAACATCCAGGAGTTCGAACTGGAAAGAGCGGGCATAAAAATTAAAATAAAAAAAGCTGACTCCTTAAACATTCAACCTACATCTCTCACCACCGAAGTGAAAGAAGAGCTTCCACCCGAGACCAAGCCCGCGGAAGCCCCTGCCCCAGTCGAGGAGAAGACCGATAACCTGTATATTGTTAAATCCCCTATTGTGGGCACCTTCTATCGCTCACCCAGCCCTGATGCCCCCCCTTATATCGAAGAGGGAGAAGAGGTATCCACAGGCAAGGTGCTGTGCATAATCGAAGCTATGAAGGTGATGAACGAAATAGCCTCCGAGGTAGATGGGAGAATTGTCAAAATCTTTGTCAAGAACGAGCAACCGGTGGAGTATGGGGAAAAGCTCTTTGCCATTAAAACCAGCTGAGAGGAAATTCTTTAAATGACAAAGCACCATCTATTATCTCATTTTTTCCCAAGCGATGCCCATTAAGGCTATGCTACATTTGCTCCATAAAGAGAAAAAACCATGACCCGGAAGCCACTAAAGATTAAGAAAATACTGATTGCCAACCGGGGCGAGATTGCTCTGCGCATCATCTGGGCTTGCAGAGAGCTGGGAATTAAAACTGCTGCCATATACTCTGAGCCGGATAAGGATGCCCTCCATGTGCGCTTTGCTGACGAAGAGGTCTGCGTAGGTCCCGCCAAAAGCTCCGAAAGCTACCTCAACATCCCCAACATCATCAGTGCAGCCGAAATCACCGGAGCCGATGCTATTCATCCAGGCTATGGCTTTTTAGCTGAGAATCCCGACTTTGCAGAGATTTGCGAGCAGTGTGACATACGCTTTATAGGTCCATCCGCCCAGCTTATCCTTCAAATGGGCGACAAACAACAAGCCAGAAAGATTATGAAAGAGGCAGGTGTGCCGGTGACCCCGGGGAGTGAAGATATAGTAGGTTCCCTGGACATCGCCCGCAAAGTAGCCCGCAAGATAGGGTATCCCGTTATCCTGAAAGCCGTAGCTGGCGGTGGCGGAAAGGGGATGAGGATAATAAACTCAGAGAATGAGCTCCTCGATGCCTTCGAATCTGCCCAGTCGGAAGCTAAGAGCAGCTTCGGCGAAGGGAGCCTCTATATAGAGAAATATCTCCGCAATCCAAGGCATATTGAGTTTCAGATTCTGGGAGACACCCATGGAAACACCATCCATCTGGGAGAGCGAGAATGCTCCATCCAGCGGCGCTATCAGAAGCTAATCGAAGAATCACCCTCCCCTGCCCTCAGTCCCCGCCTGCGAAAGAGGATAGCGGAAATGGCTCTCCGGGGAGCCCAAGCGGTCGGATACCACAGCGCCGGCACCATAGAGTTTCTCCTCGATCAGGACAATAACTTTTACTTTAACGAGATGAACACCCGCATTCAGGTAGAGCACACGGTCACCGAAATGCTCCTGCGTATAGACCTGCTAAAAGAGCAGATTAAGATCGCCGCCGGTGAGCCTTTATCTTTCTCCCAGAGTAACCTCCAACTCCGCGGTTCTTCCATTGAGGCACGAATCTACGCTGAAGACCCGGAAACCATGAATCCCTCACCTGGCATTATCACTGCCTTCAATATACCCAAAGGTCCGGGCGTAAGAGTAGATACCGCCGCCCATGAAGGCTGCTGGATAAGCCCTTATTACGACCCCCTCATCGCTAAAATCGTCGTCTACGGTAACAATAGGCAGGAAGCCATCCAAAGACTGAAAAGAGCGCTGGAATCACTAATTATCGAGGGGATAAAGACCAATATCCCCTTGCACCTGAAGGTCATCAACGACCCCGCCTTCATTAGAGGAGAAACCCATACCCACTTTCTGGATAAATTCCTTCCCGGTCATACCAATCGTTTATTAGCTTAAGCCAAAAGACACTCCATCGTTGCTGAAATCTCATACTCACCTATCTTTTCCTCCGAAACTACAGCCCTTCACCTCCGTTCTCCATTTTACCCTTCTCCTTTGAATTGACTTGACAGAAATAAGGGGGGGTGCTATAAAATAGAGGTCGTGCGTGGAAAGAAAAGAGCAAGCACAGAAGCTGCTCCTTGGTCATCAAGAAGGCAGAAAGTCGGTTGTATTAAACAAGGGGAATGAGGTATGGAAGAAAAGAGAGAGGTCTTTAGCTCCCGCTGGGGTCTCATATTGGCAGCTCTGGGAATGGCGGTTGGCAGTGGTAATATCTGGAGATTCCCCCGCGTAGCGGCTCAGAACGGAGGGGGTGCGTTTCTGATACCGTGGCTTCTGTTTCTGTTTCTGTGGTCCATCCCCCTGTTGATTGTTGAGTTTGGCATGGGGAAGTCAACCCGCTATGGCACTGTAGGAGCCTTTGGCAAAATTATGGGCAGGAAATACAGCTGGATGGGAGCCTGGGTTGGCTTCTGCACCATGGCCATAATGTTCTACTATTCGGTTGTGGCGGGGTGGTGCCTCAAATACTTCCTGGCGGGCATAGCCAATGGGGAGGTAGGCGCCCACTCGGCTGCCTA
This sequence comes from Candidatus Guanabacterium sedimentis, assembly GCA_902505605.1. GTDB lineage: Bacteria > Acidobacteriota > B3-B38 > Guanabaribacteriales > B3-B38 > Guanabaribacterium > Guanabaribacterium sedimentis. The sequence goes on along the minus strand of CABWKN010000083.1, from coordinate 4,948 downwards.
CTGGGATAGCTTTACCAGTTCCTACCAGCCTCTCATATTCCACTTTATCGCCATTGCTTTAGGCTCTTACATCATTTACCGAGGTGTGGTGAGAGGGATTGAGGTTGCCAACAGGTTTTTGATTCCCTCCCTTTTTTTCCTGCTGGTTATAGGAGTTTTTCGTTCTCTGACCCTCCCCGGAGCATGGGAAGGAGTAAATTTCCTCTTTCGCCCGGATTGGAAGCTTCTGCTTAACTACCGTGTCTGGCTGGAGGGGTTAAGCCAGTCGGCGTGGTCTACTGGGGCGGGCTGGGGTCTAATCCTCACTTACGCTGTCTATATGAAGAAGCGGGAGGACATCGTGCTCAACTCCTTCATTGCCGGTCTGGGAAACAACTCCGCCTCGCTGATAGCCGGGCTGGCGATTATACCGGTTGCCTTCTCCTTTCTTACCAGAGGGGAAGCCCTGGAGGCTATGGCTTCGGGGAACACGGGGCTGGCATTTATCTGGCTGCCCAAGCTGTTTTCTCAGATGCCCGGGGGGAGCCTCTTCATGTCCTTCTTCTTTCTGGCGCTGCTCTTCGCTGCCCTCTCCTCCCTTATATCCATGATGGAGATGGCTACCCGCATCTTTATGGATTGTGGGCTCTACCGGCATCGGGCTATTGTAATGGTGGGCTCCATGGGGTTCTTGCTGGGGCTTCCTTCTGCTTTAAGCCTCAAATTCTTCAACAATCAAGATTGGGTCTGGGGGCTGGGGTTGATGATAAGCGGGATGTTCTTCGCCATGGCGGCTATAAAATATGGGGTGTTCCGCTTCCGAACTAAGCTCGTTAACACAGAGGGGAACGACCTCCCCGCTGGCAGATGGTTTGATTATGTGGTGAAGTATTTCATACCTCTGGAATTCAGCGTTCTTATCATCTGGTGGTTTGCCCAGGCGATAAGCTGGAACCCGACCACCTGGTGGAAGCCTTTCGAGGAAAACAGCGTGGGGACATGCCTGTTGCAATGGGGGCTGATTCTGGCCATGTTTATCGTCTTCAACCGCTGGATCGCCTCCGCCACCCTGAAGAGTGCTAAGAAGGAGACTGAATAATAATGGAATTAGGGGCAATTATAATGATGATTGTCATTGCCGGGGGAGTGTGGGGAGCCTTTATCTACTCCCTGCGGGTTGCCATCCGGAAAGAGAGAATCAAAAGACAAATGGACAAATCCTCATAAGCAAAGCGGAAACTCTGGCAGCTCGCGATTCTTCTTAAACCGGAAGACAAATTAAATCTTAATAAGGTGAGGCGAAGGTGGAAAAAAGAGAGCATTGGAAATCAAAATTCGGCTTCATCCTGGCTGCAACCGGAGGCGCAATCGGGTTAGGGAACATCTGGCGCTTCCCTTACATAACCGGGAAAAACGGCGGAGCAGCCTTTGTATTAATCTATATTGGGTGCTGCATCATCGTCGGCATCCCCCTCATCCTGGCTGAGCTGTCTCTGGGGCGGCGGAGCCAGAGGGATGCGGTGGGCACCTTCAAGGTGGTCAAGCCGGGGACCAGATGGTTCTGGATAGGGGGGATGGGAGTAGCGACGGGCTATCTTATCCTCTCCTATTACAGTGTGGTGGCGGGATGGACCATCGGCTATTTCTTTGAATCGCTTCTGGGCACTTTCAGAAAGATGGGCTCTCCTCAGGCGGTGGCTTCCTACTTCGACACCTTCTCCGCCAGCCCACTCAAAGCCATTGGCTTTCATGGATTCTTCATCGCCCTTTGTATGATAATAGTTATCCGGGGAATTCAGGGGGGGATAGAGAGAGCCTGCAAGCTGCTGATGCCCACCCTGTTAGGTATTCTTCTCATCTGCATTATAAGGTCAATCACCCTGGAAGGTTCTCTGGCAGGGTTGTCCTTCTTCATCAAGCCAGATTTCTCCAAGTTGAGCACCCAGGCTATATTTGAAGCCCTAGGGCAGTCTTTCTTTACCCTCAGCCTGGGGATGGGGGCGGTAATAACCTACGGGAGCTATCTGACTAAAAAAGACAACTTAGCCTCTTCGGGGGTTATGATAACTTTTCTGGACACCCTCATTGCCATTTTGGCCGGCTTCGCCATATTCCCTGCCATCTTTGCCTTCGGTCTCCCTCCCGACCAGGGACCAGGGCTGGTCTTTCGCTCGCTGACCAATGTCTTCAACGCCATGCCCGGAGGAGTTGTGTTTGCTCCGCTTTTCTTCTTCCTGTTGATTATCGCCGCAGTGACCTCGGGGATTTCCCTGCTGGAGGTCATCACCGCCTACTTTGTGGACGAGAGGGGATGGTCGCGGCGAAAGACTGTCCTCACCATGGGGACGGCTGCCTTCCTGCTGGGGATACCAGCAGCTCTCTCCTTCGGTCGCCTGCAGGGGATTAGTATCCTGGGCAAAACCCCTTTTAGCTTCGTGGAGAGCCTTACTGCCAACTATATGCTCCCCCTGGGAGGGCTGATGATATCGGTCTTTGTGGCTTATATCTGGGGCAGGAGGAAGGCAATTGACGAGGTGAAAGTCGGCAATCCCGCCTTCATTACCGGTCGCATCTGGGTCTTTCTCCTGCGCTACATCTGCCCCTTTATTGTGGCGCAGATCCTGCTGTTTGGAGTCCTCAGTGAATTTACCTCCCCGCGGGTAACAAGCTTCGCCAATACGCTTCGCTCTTATCTCAGTATCATCGACATAGTCATAGCCGCCGGGGTTATCATCGGGGGGGCTATTTACATTATTAGCATTAAAAGAGCAAAGAGAAAAGAAGAATAGGATTATTCCTCTTTAATGCAGAAAGAGGAACAAAGAAGAGGTTTGTTCCTTATAAGTAGAGTATTCCTCCCCGAAATGTTCTTCCAATAACCTTTCCTCCAGGCGGATGCGATGGATGATGAGGGGAATGGCCAGTCCCCCATAGATTATCAGACCCACCCAGCTGCCGAAAGCTAACGGAATACCAAAGAAAACGAGCAGGAGGGAGAGGTAGCCCGGATGCCTGATGTAGCCATACACGCCCTCCTTTATTAACCGATGCCCTTCGAGAATGGCGATGGCATGGGTGTAATGCCCTCTCAGAGTGCGGATGGAAACCAGCCGCAGAGCTAATCCGCTATAAAGCAAAACCCATCCAGCTATTCCCAGGACAGCTCCCCTTTTATGAAAGAGCAGGAAATCGCCGTAGAAGCATACAATGCTCATCCCAGCTAATAGTCCCAGAGTGATATAAAGGATTGGAAGGTTGTTGCCCCCTTTTTTGGATGGTCTGGGTCTGCTCCGTCTCAACTGATGCAGAAGAACCGCCTCTGCGCTGCAATAGGCGACAGAGGTAGCGAGAAAAACCAGCCCTGAAATCCCTTTGGTCATCACCTTTTCCACAGCCCCCGATGATGACTCTGTGCTTCCTCCAGCATTTTCCTTAATAGGGGGAGATATTTTTTGTTCTCGCTGTCAAGATAAAGGCGCGCACATCCCAACCTCACGAGTTCGGCGTTGACCATCATCTCATCGGCGTAGACATAAGCCAGCCATCGCCCGTAGGTGTCGTGTAATCTTTCGTCAAATTTAAGGGTTATCCTCTTTCCTTTCAGCAGTCTGCGGTTTGTTTTCAGGGCGGAGTAATAAAAGGGCTCCCCCATCTCCGGGCAATCTATCCCGATATACCGCACCATGACCACCTCGCCTGCGGGTGTGCGGAGCTGCACGGTGTCTCCGTCAATCACCTTCATCAACCGATAGCCAGTCTCATCGCCCTGCGGGGAGCAGTAAAGGAAGCCAAGTAACGAGGCTATAAGCAAACTGAGAACAATAATGCTGTTAACAAAAGACATTTATCTTTTTTCTGGCAGCTATTAATGAAGTATACTACAGAGAGAGGAAAACCTCAACCATCCCGGACAATATGAAATTGCCGGGAGAGATGAGCTATCAGCCGGCAGGAGAAATGTCACTATAGAAAAAAGAGAGGGTCATAGAATAGGAGCAATTATTCTTCGTTAACTGCTTTTCTGCTCACTGCCCACCTGTATATCATAAAAAATCCGAGGAGGAGTAAGAGAATAGGGAAGCCAACTCTGCCGAGCAGACTATAATAACTGGTCAGCAGAATAAACACGGAAAAAGCGGTCAGAGCCAGGAATGGGATTTTAGCCCACTGGAGACGGTTTTTCTCGTCTCGAATCAGATAGAGGGAGCCGAAGACCAATCCCATACCGAAAAAGAACCAGAAGCCTTTTATACCGCCCCCATGCCAGTGTAAGCCCGCCATTAGCGGATAAACGCCCACCACTAATAGCGTCCCTCCCGGAATGATGGCCCACCAGCTATTTTTGTCGCGCCAGTATAGGAGCAGGAAGGCCAGTCCCGCCCCCCAGAGGAAGACCGTCCCCCCAAACGCGCCAGCGAGAGAGTAGGTTACCGTCGTCAGCACCACCCCGCTCAGGGCGATAAATATTAAGCAAGGGATAAATGCCCACCAGTGCTTTCGGTTCAATAGGTAGACTCCCAGAAATCCCAAACCCAAGCCTGCCAGGAAAAACGCACCCCCCAATCCGTGAGGCCATCCATGCCTCGTCTCCAGTAATGCGGTTGCTCCCAGTATCAGCGATACCCAGAAGGGGATTAGAGCCCACCACTTCTTTCTATCTTCCAGAAAAACAAGCAGAAAGGCTACCGCCACCCCCCACAGGAAAATACTCCCAAATATACCTCCGTCAAAAATGCGGAGATAATCAAAAAATATAATAGCTGCCAGAGCCAGCAGAATAACCCCTGGGATTACTGCCCACCAGTTCCCTCTTTCCCTCCAATAATAGAGAAAGAAAAGGAGACTCAGCACAACAAAGAAGGGGGACCAGAAGAGACTGTGCTCCAGATAGAGTACATCCAGATTATTGAGGAGGAACAAAACTCCCATAATCAACAATATGGAACCAATCATTAAATCAGCTAATTTT
>CABWKN010000082.1 GCA_902505605.1 Candidatus Guanabacterium sedimentis | reverse complement strand
ATCTTCCGGGCACCGTTAAATGAGCTTCATACCAGACAAATCCATTATCCCAGGGAAGGTGGGGATTAGCCAGGAAAAGGGTATGACCATTTTTTGTCCTCTGGGGAGCAATAGCCCACATATTGGAGCCTCTGGGAGCCAGATAGCGCTCAATCTCATGAGATTGAGAGAAGTATATAAAATAAAATATCCCAAACACTGTATTACGGAAGGAGTCGACAGGAGAAGTTCCACTCGGTTTGGTAAGCGGTATCATTCAGCTTAATTTCCCCTGGTCAGTTCCCAGTAGATAGCTTCCACATTTCCTGACAGGCGGGCGTTATATCCGCTGAAGTGGCTATATTTGGGAAGGCGGAGATTTTCCTTAATATCTTCCAGTGCTTGGTCCTGGTCGATATATTTTTTTACCTCTTGTCGCAGGTCAGATAAATAGTTGATAAACTCCTCCAGCCCGGCTATATCGGTTAGCTCTCCATGTCCGGGGATGATGGTTTCCACCTCCATTTGCTTTACCTGGTTGAGTATCTCAATCCAGTGGGCGGTATCCGCTCCTGCTGCTACGTCTATATAAGGAATAATCTGATGAAAGAGGAGGTCCCCCAGATGGATTACTTTTTGCTGAGGGAAGTAGACGACCACATCACCGTTGGTATGCCCCTCTCCCAGATAGATGAGCTCCACTGTATAATCATCGAGGTATACGGTGCACTGAGTCTCAAAGGTGAGGCTGGGTGGGGTTAACCGCAGTTGCTCCAGTTCCTCTGCCGTGCTCTTGAGCTCCTCCAGTCTCTTGCGCTCCTCCTGAAGTTGAGGGGAATTTTGGGATTCCAGTTGAGCCACTTTTGCCTCCTGCTCACTCAGCATCTGAGGAAGGCGAGAGGTGCGGTATTCTTCGTTTCTTGGAAGGTTAAATCTGATGATGTTATCCCGCGTGTTCTGATGAGAAATGATGGTAGCCAGAGGTGAGAAAACCTGGTTTCCATGGGTGTGGTCGCCGTGATAATGCGTGTTGATGAGATACCGGATGGGGGCGGTGGTGAGCTTCTTGACCTCCTGCACGATTTCGCTGGCGGTGGTGGGGTCGTTCTTGCTGTCGACCACTAATACAGCATCTGGGGAGAGCAAAAAGGCACCGTTCCCTCCGTTCCCCACCAGGAGATAAAGGTCGGTGGCTATCTTCTGCACCTTTAAAGCTGGGGTTTGTGCTTTTGCAGGGGCAATGCAAAGAAGGATAACACAGCTGAAGATGATAGAGATTAGAGCATTCCCCTTTGTTTTCATTTCATCCTCCTTTGGTATAAACTAAGTGAATTATCACCATCCCTTTGCTCTGCTGATATCTTTACTCTCATTAGGGAAATAATATCATAGGACCGGGGAGATTCCAAAAGTTTTTGATATTAAAAAGGATGCGATATAAAGAAGAGGGGACAATTTCCACTTCCAGTAAAAAAATCTATTGCAATGAGGGGAAATTCATCTTAAAATAGCACCGTCTAAATTTGGGGGGTAAGAGATATGAAATTGATGGATAGAGCTAAGCAGAAGGCTTTAACCCAGATGTTAAAACTCCTCCCCAAGGTCTCCGATAAAAATCTGATTAGGCTCACCTACTTAGCCGAAAAGATTGATTATAAAGAAGGGTATGTGGAGGCGATCAAGACTATCAGAAAAGCCTTCGAAGAGCAGGCTCCTGCTGTAGTTCTTGGTAAAAGAATACTGACCGAACTCTCCCCTAAATGCCGGGATAGGCTGCTGACAAATTTCTTTGTTAATTCAGCCCTTATGGGGTGGCATTACAGGAGCAGGTTTAATGAGGACGAGGGCTTTATGCCCCCATACTTCATGGTGATAAGCCCCACCATGCGATGTAATTTAAGGTGTGTCGGCTGCTATGCGGGAGATTACACCAAAAATGAAGAACTCGATTATCAGACTGTTAGCCGTGTGATAACCGAGGGCTATGAGATGGGGATTCACTTTATCACCATCAGCGGTGGCGAGCCCTTGCTCTGGGGGGACCTTCTGAGGCTCTTCAAGGAACATAACGATGTCTATTTTCAGATTTATACTAATGGCACCCTCATCGATGAACAAATGGCCAAGGAATTAGCCTCTTTGGGGAATGTCGCCCCGGGTATCAGTGTAGAAGGGTTGGAGAAAGAGACCGATGCGAGGCGGGGAAAGGGAACCTTTGCCCGCATTATGACAGCCATGGAGAGGTTAAAGGAATACGGGGTAATGTTTGGTTTTTCTGCTACTCCTACCAGGTATAACTCCGACCTTCTTGCCAGCGATGAATTCATAGATTTCTTTATCCAGCAAGGGTGCTTTTTTGGCTGGTATTTCCAATACATACCCATCGGACGCAACCCCGACATCAACCTTATGTCCATCCCGCAGCAGAGGAATCATCTCCGGGAGATGATAAACCAATGGAGGACAAACAAACCGATTTTTATCGGAGACTTCTGGAACGATGGACCCTTTGTGGGAGGGTGCATTGCGGGAGGGAGACAATATCTGCATATAAATAATAAGGGGGATATAGAGCCCTGTGTTTTTGCGCACTTTGCAGTAGATAATATCAAAACCAAGAGCTTAAAAGAGATTCTGAAATCAGACCTTTTCCGAATGATAAGAGACAGGCAACCCTATACCGATAACCTCTATGCTCCCTGTATGATTATAGATAACCCGCAGGTTTTACGGGAGGTAGTAGCCCTCACCGGAGCCCATCCCACCCACCAGGGTGCAGAAACGGTTATCAGCGATCCCCAGATAAAAGCCCACCTCGACCGCTATGCCGCGGAAATGCACCGCCTGACAGATAGCTTGTGGGAGGAAACCCGAGAGGAGTTCTATTACGGCAGATTGCAAAACAGCCAGAAGAAAGAAGCTTAACCGCAGAGCGCGCAGCGGAGGCTTCCCTTCCCTTTTTCCCTCTGATAATAGGTGAGAAAGATACCCTAATCTTTTTGAGGCGGTATAATGATCACCTTTGTGCCAATAAGGATATTATCTCCCGGGGGAACATTGATGGCATAGACCTTGACAGTATGGCGTCCCGGCGACAAAGCTGGAGCAGTCCATCGGAAGCCATGTAAGGGGTCCTTTAACTTATTTACTTTTCCGACGAGGTCGTCTCTCCTGAGGTTGGCGGTGAGGGTAGCTGTATGTTTGTCGTCAATGTAAATGTGCACCTCTATGGGCTCAGTTCCCGCATCCTCGTCAAAAGCCCAACCAGCCACCTCCTCAGCGGTGGCGATGTCTACATAGCCGACTGGCTTGATATTAGCTACCTTCTTCTCCTTCTCTTTTTCCTCTGGCGGTGCATACGGTCTGCGGTAGCCATAGATTCTTTCTGCTTTATCGGTCAGCCTCTCGGTAAGTGCCAGGCACTGCTCCCACCCTTCTTCTAATGAAGAGTAATAAGGCAGGAGGTGGAATTGACGGTCGGTGCGTTCAGCTCGGTATTGGAGGCGGTTTATCATCTGGAGCAGTCGGGTCTTATTAAAATAAGTAGCGCCAAGGTAGAGGTCGATATCCCGGCTCTGAGACCAGAATTGGTAAAGGTTATCGATTACCTCGATTTCTTGTGGGGTCTTTTCCGGGGTCATCTCTTTTAGTTTCGTATATAGGTGATCAGCCTCTTCTGTAAGCCATTCCACTACCTCACCGATCATAAAGTTGGCGATCCCTTTGAGAATGGAGTAAGAATCATCCCACTCCCGGCGGAACATTCTGAAGGAACTCTGATACCGGAAGCCTCTATCAATCTCTTCAGCCTGATAAAGCATCCTGTTGATGAGGGGGTCGGCTCTATTCTCATTGGAAGGGTAAAATCGGAGGTAACGGCGCAGGTCTTTGGAATCTTGCCATAGCTGGTTAAGGTTTTCCAGCAGTCTCCGGTCGCTGGAGGTAGGCTCAGCGAGCTGAGCTTTGCTGTAGTTATAAAGCTCTCCTAAATTGCGCTCCAGCTCGGTGGCTAAGTCACTGTATGGTGCATATGGTGTCTGGTATGAGGGGATGCCTCCTTCAGGCTTTACCACTATACAACTTATCATGAGAAGCAGGCTAAGCCCTATTAAACAAGGAAACAGGGGTGTCTTCATAGCTCTTCACCATTAAAATTTGCGGTTATTTTTGAATTAAATGCCCTGTGCTTTTATATTGCATTAGTGCAGAAAATGGTAATATTTCAATCCTTTTAGCACGAACTGAAAATCATCATTAAAAATGCGCAAAAGCTATTGAGTTTTTCTCCCTGGCTTAATGTCTGATGGTCTGTATTTTTTCTCCAGATTTGCCTTGACCTCTTTTTCGCTAAACCAGGCGGGCTTCATCTGGTCTCTGGCAAATAGCTCAGTCTGGTCGGAAAAATGGCTGGACGAGGGGTCATCGCTTGCTCCATAGGGCGTTATGGTAAACGCCTTAAGGGGGTCGGAGAATTCAACAGCCATAACAAAAGAATCGCCACCCACGGCCCTGTATTTTCCCTGCTCCAGGGGAGTCCAGAAGGTGACCCGAAAAGAACCGAAATGCCCGCCCTCGCCGGCGAGTGGGAGAGTTTTATCTCCCCTCTGCATAAATCTAATATCCGACCAAAGAGGCGAGAGGGTGTCGTATTGCTCTTGCATTTTTTTGGCAGCGTTAATGAGGAGCTCAACGGCTGCTTTTCTATTGGCAATACCCCGTGGTGTGGAGATGGGTTGGTCAGCATTCCAGGGTTCAATCCAGGGATTTTCAGTCCTATACATATAATCAAGCGCCCAGAGAAGAAAGAGCTGAGCTCCTCTGTTATCTACCGAGGTGGTATTGTCCCATTCTTCAAGAACTTTTATGGCTTCATCAAGGATTTTCCGGTCCTCTCCTGTTACCGGATGCTGGCGGCATATCTGGAGCAGCTCGTCTTTGTATCGCTCGGCACTCAAGAGACGAGTATTCCACTTGCAGGCTAATAATTTCTCCAGGGTGAATTTCTCCTCGTCCTCCAGCATTATCAAACCGAGCTGAGTGCGAAGGTCAATAGACTGGCTATCTCTATACATAAAAGGAAAGCTCTCAATATTGAAAGTATCACTTAAGGTGGTATAACCGGGGTTTCCATTGCTATTCTGCACATAGCCGGAAGCGGGATTAGAGACCTGAGCCATATCTTTCAGCGAATGAAAGCCCAACCATTGGGTTTCTGAGGTGGAACCATCGACAATTCCTTTCCAATCATGACCTTTTGTGCGAACAGGAATGGCGGCCAGGGAGGCGAAATAGATGTTTCCCTCTCTATCGCCATAAGCAATATTGAAAAATGGCAGAGTGTGCTCTTCAAGGACCTTTTTAAATTCCGCAAAAGAGCGGATTTTGGGTATATGGAACCAACCCTCCAGCCGGTTAGCTTCCCCTATGCCAGCCATTTTTACCGCATAAGCCTTATCTCCATCAATCTTCATAATAGGTCCATGCTGAGAATAAAACAGCTCCCTGTTTACCTCTCTGACTTCGGTTTCTTCTTTCACTTTAATGATGACTTCGCGTTTTTCCAGGGGAATCCAGGTGTCGTCGTAGGAATAAGAACTTTTATCCTCATTGAGCTTTAGCTCATAGATATCCAGTAAGTCAGGATTGTTCACCGTAGGTGCCCAGGCCATAAACTCGTTATGCCCCACAGGCAGAGCGGGCATGCCGATCAAAGTTGCCCCCGATGCATTTAATCTTCCGGGCACC
>CABWKN010000081.1 GCA_902505605.1 Candidatus Guanabacterium sedimentis | reverse complement strand
TGATGGGAATCGAAGTGCTCGACCATCTCATTATCGGGCATAATCGCTATGTAAGCCTCAAGGAGAAGGGACTGATATGAAAACGCTGTATTTCGACTGTTTCTCCGGCATCAGCGGGGATATGGTGCTGGGGGGTCTGATAGACCTGGGATTTCCCCTGGACTTTTTGAAGGAAGAGTTAGCCAAGCTCCCGCTCAAAGGCTACCAACTGAGCGCGCAGGAAGTGACCCGGGCTTCCCTTCGTGGGGTAAAGTTCGAGGTGCAGGTAACCGAATCCCAGCAGGAAAGGTCGCCTGCCGAAATCCGCCAGATCATCAATGACAGTGGGCTATCCCCTGAGGTGAAGGCTAAGGCTGTGGAGATGTTCGACAGGCTTGCCTCCATTGAGAGCACATTACATCGGATGCCCCCAGAAAAGCTGCATCTCCACGAGATGGGTGCGGTTGATTCCCTCATCGACCTCACAGGGACGCTTGTCGGTTTACAGAAGCTTGGTATTGAAGAGTTTGTGTCCTCTCCGCTCCATGTGGGGAGGGGGTGGGTGCGCTGCCAGCACGGCAATCTTCCCGTTCCCGCACCAGCTACTGCTGAGCTTCTGCGGGGGATACCGGTATACTCTACCGGTATCGAAGGGGAGCTGGTAACCCCCACGGGAGCTCTCATCATCTCCTCCCTGGTGAGGGAGTTTCTGCCGCTTCCCCCTATGAAGGTGGAGAAGATTGGCTATGGCGCTGGAAGTCGGGACTACAAGGGGCATCCTAACCTCCTGAGGCTCTTCTTGGGAGAGAGGGAGAAGGCGACAGAAATGCCCGGGGAACGGGTGATGGTGATGGAGACCAACATAGACGACACCAACCCTCAGATACTCGGTTATCTGATGGAGGTGATGCTGCAAAAGGGGGCGCTTGATGTGAGCTATACCCCTATCATAATGAAAAAGAACCGACCCGGCACCCTGCTGTCCGTGATTCTTCCCCCTCATCTCAAGGAAGAGATGGCTGCCCTAATATTCCATGAGACCACCACGCTGGGAGTTCGCTATTACACCACCAATCGGATAACCCTTATGAGGGAGTATATGTCGGTGGATACCGAATATGGTCCCCTAACCATAAAAGTAGCCCGCCTGGGCGAGGAAGTGCTGAGCTACGCTCCCGAATACGAGGAGTGCAAGCGGATAGCCGAGGAGAGAGAGGTACCTCTCAAAGAGGTGCAGATGTCAGCCATAAAGAGCTATCTCGACAAAAGGAAGCCAAAGAAGCCCAAGGGCAAACATCCGAAAACCAGCAATTAATTGTCAGGTCGGGCAGAGAGATGAAATTAAATGCCAATTATAAGAGAGAAGAGCAGTAAAATCTGCTGAGAGAAGCTAATTAGTCAAGAGAGGATTCACATGGATTTAGAAAAAATAGAAAGCGGTATGAGGCTGATTCTGGAAGGCATAGGAGAAGACCCCAACCGTCCAGGATTGGTTGATACCCCCCGACGCTATGCCAGAATGTGCCAGGAGATATTCGGCGGGCTGGAAGCAGACCCTGCACCGCTGATGAAGATTGTTCCCGGAGAGTCTCATGACGAGATGGTCATCATAAAGAAGCTTCCGCTCTATTCGGTCTGCGAGCACCATCTGCTTCCCTTTATCGGTGAGACTCACATCGCTTACATTCCCGAGCAGGGCAGAATAGTGGGCTTGAGCAAATTAGCCCGCGTGCTGGAAATCTTATCCAGGCGACCCCAGATTCAGGAGAGGCTGACCACTCAGATGGCTGACCTGGTAAACGAAACCCTTAAGCCGATGGGGGTCATGGTGGTCATCGAAGCCGAACACCTGTGTATGTCTATGAGGGGAGTTAAGCGCCCTCATACCAAGGTGGTTACCTCCGCCCTGCGTGGGGTTTTCCGAAAAAACAGGGTCACCCGCCAGGAAGCGCTTGAGTTGTTTAAATAGCCCAAAAAGAGAGGTTTCCTGCCCAAGAGTTTGATGAACAAAAAGTTTATTATAATAGCTAAAACACAATTCCCAAGGAGGAAGAAATGACCGGAGAAAAGGAGATAACCATTGAGCAGTTTCTGGAGATTCACCTGAGAGCAGCTAAGGTGATGTCGGCTGAAAGGATAAAAGACTCCCGGAAACTCCTGAAACTGGTAGTCGACCTGGGAACCGAAGAGCGAACGGTAGTGGCAGGCATTGCCGAAACTTACAGCCCCGACGAGATTCAGGGAAAGACCATCATTGTCTGCACCAACCTCAAGCCCGCTAAATTGATGGGAGTGGAATCCCGGGGAATGGTCCTCACCGGTGTGGTTGACGATAAGGGGATTCTGGCGGTCTTTGACAGGGAAGTCCCTCCGGGGTCGGTGGTGCGGTAACAATCCCTCCTATGGAGCTCATAGACTCCCACGCCCATCTCGATGCGGGGCAGTTTGCCTCAGACCTGCCTCAGGTACTGGAGCGCGCCCGGCAGAAGGGGGTAATATACATCGTCACCGTGGGCACCGACCTCATCAGCTCCTTCAGAGCGATAGAGCTCGCTAATCGCCATCACTTCGTGTACGCTTCGGTTGGTATCCACCCGCACGATGCCGATAAGGTGGGGGAAGCCGATTTAAAAAAACTTAAGGATTTAGCCCGCCAGCCGAAGGTGGTCGCCATCGGGGAGACGGGGCTTGACTATTACCGCAACTACTCCCCCCGTCCCGCACAACAGCAACTGTTCAGAGACCTCATCCATATGGCAAAAGATGTCGGTCTTCCTCTCATCATCCACCAACGCCATGCCCAGGATGAGCTGACCGCCATCATGGACGAGGAACGAGGATGGAAGATGGGGGGTGTAATGCACTGCTTCTCCGGCAGCGAAAAGTATGCCAGCCGATGCCTGGAAAAGGGATTCTATCTCTCGTTTGCGGGAAACATTACCTTCCCCAAAGCCACCCTTTTAAGACGAATAATAAAAGAGATACCAATGGAGAGGATTTTGATAGAGACCGACTCACCTTACCTGGCGCCGCTCCCTTATCGAGGTGGGAGGAACGAGCCATCCTATGTGGAGATAGTCGCCCAGCAAATAGCCGAACTTAAGGGACTTTCGATGGAACAATGCGGCAAGATGGTTACCGCTAATCTGAAGAGGATCTTTAAATTAAGCTAAGGTGGCTTTTCAGCCCGCGCACTTTCTCCCAAGTTGATATCTTGGTTTAGTCTCTGAAAGATGAGGGGCTAAAGCCTTGACAAGCCTCCTCATGAAGTTCACCATAATAGATAATGCGGGCATCCCCTTCAACGGATATTGAGGAGAACTTCCCTTCCTTATATTGGAAACCTACCCCGATATTGAGCCCGCCTCTGGTGTGGCAGGTGATGGGTGGAGAGGTATCATCCAGTAAGGTGGTGGTCAGAGAAGCGGAGAGACAGCCGGTTCCCGAAGAGAGGGTCTCATCTTCCACGCCTCGCTCGTATATCCTTACTGCAATCCGATTTCGGTGGAGCACCTTAACAAAGCAGACATTAGTCCCCTCCGGCTGAAAAGCGGGATGGTAGCGTATCTCCCGGCCCCGCTCCCTCACCGGGAGTTTATCCAGTTCCTCCACTCGCTGGACGAAGAAAGGAACCCCTACATTGATAAAGCTCCCCTCTCTCGTCTCTTCGCCGAGGCTGAGGGGGAAGTGGAGCTCTACCTTTGAAGGAGGCGGCAGGAGAGTACGCACCCTCCCTCCCTTTACTTCCGCCGGGACCAGACCCGCACCGGTCTCTATGGTCATTTTTGGTGGGGCGATCTTCATCAGGGAAGCATAGCGGGCGCTCGCCCTCACCCCGTTGCCGCAAAGGGGAGCCTCGCTCCCATCGGCGTTGAAATATCTCATCCTGAAATCCGCCGGGGATGAGCTCTCCAGCAAAATAACTCCATCAGCACCCACCGAGAGACGCCGGCAGCAGAGGTGTTCTATCCAGGGGGCTAAATCGTCCGGCAAGCCTCCCTGGCGGTTATCGATGACGATAAAATCGTTCCCCCCGGCAGAGAACTTGCCGAACTTCACTTCATAAGACACGCTCTATTCCTCTCTGGAAAGGCAAACGATGACTCAAACCGCTATCCTTTGCGGAAGAAGGTAGCTATCTTCTCCACCACATACTCCTGCTGAGTGGGGGTCAGCTCTGGATAGACGGGGAGCGAGAGGCACTCGGCAGCGCAGCGCTCGGCGTTTTTAAGCTCCCCCTGCTTGTAACCCAGATAGCTGAAACACTTCTGCAGGTGCAGGGGAATAGGATAATAAATCGCTGTTCCTACTCCCTCTCTTGCCAGGTAGTCTTTTAATGAGTCCCTATCCCTGACCCGGATGGTATATTGATGAAACACATGATGACACTCCGGGAGAACTGCCGGGGTGATGACCGGTCTGTAAAGCGAGGGATCTGATCCCTCTTTCCCTTGCTCTTCTGCAGCCAAACCAGCCTGTCGGAAAAGGCGGTGGTAGTTCTCCGCATTCTGGCGGCGGGCACTGTTCCATTGGTCAACGTATTTTAGCTTAACGGTTAGGATTGCCGCCTGCAGGGCATCCAATCGACTGTTTATGCCGATGATTGAATATATGTATTTCGGCTCGGCACCATGGTTCCTCAACAACCTAATACTCTCCGCCAGCTCCGGATTATTAGTCAACACCACTCCCCCGTCCCCCGCTCCGCCGAGGTTCTTGGAAGGATAAAAGCTAAAGCAGCCGACCATCCCCATAGAGCCCGCCTTTCTCCCTTTATAAGAAGCGCCAATTGCCTGAGCAGCATCCTCAACTACCCGGAGATGGTGCCTTTCAGCAATTTGCGTGATTTCATCCATTGGGGCACATTGCCCGAAGAGATGAACCGGGATGATGGCTCTGGTGCGGGGGGTAATTTTTTCCTCAACAAGGTCAGGGGCAACGTTGAAGCTTCCGGGGTCGATGTCCACAAAAACCGGCTTTGCCTTCAAGCGGGCTATAATCCCGGCGGTTGAGAAAAAGCTAAACGGGGTGGTGATTATCTCATCGTCCTGGTTTATGCCGAGAACCATGAGGGAGAGGAGGAGCCCATCGGTGCACGAAGCCACTCCCACCCCATAGCTTGTCCCCACATATTCTGCCATCCGCCCTTCAAACTCCGCTACCTTCTCCCCCAGAATAAATTGCTGCTCCTCCAAAACCTCTTCTACCGCTTGTTTGACCTCTTGTTTGATAACCGCATATTGAGCTCTCAGGTCGAGCAAAGGAACCTTCATCTCTCCCTCCCTTAATAGTTTTTCATATTCTAAAACTGCAATCTACATAAGGTATAAATATCATTCAGACAGTGATTTTTTTAGCTCGGCAATCCGCTCCTTGATGGCGAGATTATCCATATCTCCCTGATAAAGGGTCTCATACTGTTTCAATGCCATCTGATAATCCCCCCGAGCATGCAGCGCCTCAGCCAGGGAGAGGCGGAGCCTGGGGAGCAGCTTGTGCCCCGAGGACTCTGCAAATTCGACTCCCTGGTTGAGAGCTTCTATTGCCCGCTCAAGGTTTTTCTGCTGGCGGTAGCAATCGGCAAGGAGAAGCAGTCCCTCCAGGTAGCTGGAAGAAGTAGGGGGTATCTCCTTTAGCAGCTCCATAGCTTTGCCCAGCTCACCCATCATATAATAGCATTTGCTGAGCAAATACACGGTGAAAAACTCATAGTTATACTCCAGGTATTTATCAAAGTAGGGAATTGCTTCCCCAAACCGCTCTTTTTCTGTCAAATAGAATCCCATCAAATAGCTGGCACGGTAGTTCTGGGGATAAATCCCCAGCGCTCTCTGTAAAACCTGCAGGGCTTGCTGGTCATTCCCGCTCAGATGATACCCCACCGCCTTCTGGGTCAGACGGCGGGAGCGGTTCTCCTTTTTCAGCAGGTAATATAAAAAGCCGCTCACCACTGCCAGGGTGATGGTAAGGAAGACATTGACCAGATAGATGAGAATCACAAAGACCACCGCCCCCACTATCAGCACCCCCCAACCGATAGGGGGTTTAGCAAGGGAAAAAATGTACTTCGGAGATTCCCTCAAATCCGAAGGTCTGGGGGAATCTCTGTCTCTACTAAAATGGAGAGCTTTTCTTTCTCCCACTCTTCTTCTGTTTCGTTTCGCTGGTTCATCTTTTTTCATCGGATTCTTCCCGCGGACGGAGAAGATTCCTTCTTCCCATCCAATTTGCCTTATTATAATAAAAAAACCCTTGAGGATAAAGGGAAATATTTTCTCAAAATAACGAAACTTCTCCAGTGCCCATTGTGTGCCTCTCACTTAATTTTTCTTGACACCTCCTCACAGGTAGCTATAATTGAGAGGGGGGTCTGATAGGAGAAGACAGCAGCAAAATGAAACTGGGGAAGTTTGAAATATATTCCCTTTGCGATGGTTTTTTTCGCCTTGATGGGGGAGCAATGTTCGGCATCATACCCCGACCTCTATGGGAGAAAGAGAACCCTCCCGATGAGAAAAACCGCATCCTCCTGAGCCTCCGTCCTCTGCTGGTAAAAACCGGCAAGGAGAACATTCTTATTGATACCGGCATCGGGGATAAGGAGGATGCCAGATTCCGCTCTATCTATGATATTCATAAAAAATCAACCCTGATTGGTTCTCTCCTCTCTTTAGGGCTAAGGCCAGAGGATATCGATGTGGTCATCAACACCCACCTCCATTTCGACCACGCGGGCGGTAACACCCTAAAGAACTCCGGAGGGAAGCTCTCCCCGACATTTCCCCGCGCAAGATATATTGTGCAGAAGGGAGAGCTGGAAGATGCCCTCCACCCTAACGAGCGCACCAGAGCAAGCTATTTGCCCTGGAACTTCGAGCCCTTGATTGAAACGCGGCAGCTGGAGACCATTGACGGTGAGGTGAAGCTCTTCTCCGGAGTCACCGCTATGGTCACCGGGGGACATACGAGGTCTCACCAGTCGGTGAAAATAGAATCGGAGGGGAAGGTGGCTATCTATCTGGGGGACTTCATCCCCACCCTATCCCATCTGAAGAATCCCTATATTATGGGATACGACCTCTATCCCCTGGAGACCTTGAAGAGGAAAAAGCGGTTCCTCCCTCAGGCGTGCCAACAAGGATGGCTGCTGGTCTTCGAGCACGACCCCCTGGTGAGCTGGGGTTATCTGACTGAAAAAAAGCAGAAGTTACTCCTCCGCCCAGTGAAGGATTGACATTGCGCTCTGGGGGGCTTGATGTGAGCCCTCAGCAAAGCCGACAAAAAGAAAAGAGAGAAGAGTGCCGTTCCGCAAAAAGCTCTGCCCGTGGGGGTGGCTGTTCCCATTTTTCATCGCGCTTATAGCCATCGCTGACCCTGAGCCAGGCTGGGGGCAAGCCCTTTCGCAGGATGACCTTGATAAATACTTCTCCCCAAAGCCTTTACCTCAATTTTATAACACCTCCACTGCCAAGAGCGGCTTTGCCAATGGGCTGTGGGAGAGCACCAGGGACAGTTTTTCTGGTAATCGTCTGTTAATGTTGGGAGTAGGGACGGGGGCTTCTATGCTGGCTTATACCCAGGATGAGTCAGTCCAGAGATACTTCCAGCAGAACCATCCCTTGAAGGGGGACGAAAAGTATGGGGATGTGTTGGCACAGGGCTACACCCACCTGGCGATTGACCTGGGTTTCTACTGCTGGGGCAAGATAGGGAGCAACGAACGCGCGCTCCAGGTAAGCAAAGCCCTCACGAAAGGGTTAATCATAAATACCCTGGCTACTCAATGTTTAAAATACACCATCCGTAGGAAACGACTTACCGGGGATGCCCGCAACTCCTTTCCCTCGGGACACACCTCTAATGCTTTTCTCACGGCAACCGTCATTTCGGGAATGTATGACTGGAACTGAAAGATTACTATCCCCCTCTATCTGACCGCCTCTTTTGTGGGAGCTTCGCGACTGGAGAGGGACTCCCACTGGCTATCGGATGTTACCTTTGGCGCGGTTCTGGGCACAGTCATCGGTCTGGCTACATCCAACAATCATAAAAAAAAGAATGCCCGAGGATTGCAGGTGACACCTATCATAGGGAATGGGAGGCGAATAACGATTCTCTTCAGTTGGTGAGACTCTGTGAGCCGGATTAACCCCCTCTGCTTTGCAGAGCCTTCTGCATGGTCTCCCCGATGTGTGCAGGGCTGGGAGCCACGGCTATCCCGGCTGAGGTAAGGGCGGCTATCTTCTCCGCTGCGGTCCCCGTGCCACCGGCGATAATCGCTCCCGCATGTCCCATTCTCTTTCCGGGAGGAGCTGTCTGCCCGGCGATAAAGGCGACCACCGGCTTACTGAAGTGCTCCTTGATGAAGACGGAGGTTTCCTCCTCGGCAGTCCCCCCTATCTCTCCGATGAGAACCACCCCTTCGGTCTCCGGGTCTTCCTCGAAGAGCTTGAGGCAATCGATAAAGCTGGTACCCAGCACCGGGTCTCCGCCGATGCCGAGGCAGGTGGACTGCCCAAGCCCCCGTTCGGTAAGCTGGGCTACCGCCTCGTAGGTCAGGGTGCCACTGCGGGATACCACTCCTATGCTCCCCTGGCGATGGACGAATCCGGGCATAATCCCCACCTTGCACTTCCCCGGGGAGATCACTCCCGGGGTATTGGGACCGATTACTCTTGTTTTCTTATGTAAAAGGTATTCCATCACCTTGACCATATCAAGGGTGGGTATTCCTTCGGTTACACAGACCACAAGCGAAATGCCCGCATCGGCGGCTTCCATAACCGCATCGGCGGCAAATGCCGGGGGGACAAATATGATAGAGGTATTTGCTCCCTCTTTGCGAACTGCCTCTTCAACGGTGTTGAAAACAGGGACATTTTCAACCTTCATTCCACCCTTCCCTGGCGTAACTCCCGCTACCACTTTGGTTCCGTACTCTATACACTTCTGGGTGTGGAACATTCCCTCCTTGCCAGTTATCCCCTGTACCACCAGACGGGTATTTGTGTCTACTAAAATGCTCATTTTGATATTCCCCTATGAATGTATCTCACCTCTATTAAGCCTTAGCCATGCGAACTGCCATATCAGCTGCTTCTTTGAAACCTTTGGCGACTACGAAGTTGAGCTTTGATTGTCGGAGGAGCTCCGCTGCCTCTTCTGCATTGGTCCCCTCCAGTCTGACCACTATGGGAGCCTCAACCTTGACCTCCTTGATAGCTTCTATAACCCCCTGAGCCACGCGGTCGCAGCGAACTATGCCACCGAATATATTGATGAGCACCGCCTTCACCCTCTCGTCGGACATCAAAATGCGAAAGGCATCGGCTACTCTCTCCGCGCTGGCTGCCCCTCCCACATCGAGGAAGTTAGCCGGCTCTCCACCAGCCTGCTTTATGAGGTCCATGGTCGCCATAGCCAGACCAGCTCCGTTCACCATACAGCCTATATTACCATCCAGTTTGATATAGCTGAGGTCCGATTTGGAGGCTTCCACTTCCAGGGGCTCCTCCTCATTGAGATCCCTCAGCTCTATTATATCGGGGTGGCGGAAGAGGGCGTTGTCATCGAAATTCAGCTTGGCATCAAGGGCGACCAGCTCTTTTTTGTGGTTGATTATCAAGGGATTTATCTCCGCCAGAGAGCAATCCTTCTCCTGGAAAACACGATAGAGCCTCATCATGACCTTGACTCCCTGGGAGACCAGCTCTTTGTCCCATCCCAGCGCGTATGCCAGCTTTTTCGCCTGAAAGCTCTGAAAGCCGACCGAGGGCTCCACCGGCTCCTTCAGAATCTTCTCCGGGGTTTCAGCAGCCACCTTCTCGATGTCCACTCCCCCCGCCTCGCTGGCCATAAAAACCGCCCGGGAGGTGGAACGGTCGACTACTATCCCCAGGTAGAGTTCCTTCTCAATCTGCATCCCTTCCTCTACCAGCAGTCGCCTGACTTTCTTCCCCTGGGGACCGGTCTGATGGGTTACCAGGGTCATGCCGATCATTTCTTTGGCTATCTGGCGGGCTTCCTCTGGGCTGTGAGCAAGGCGGATGCCCCCACCCTTGCCCCTGCCGCCAGCGTGTACCTGAGCCTTAAGGACTATAGTGTCAACTCCCAGCTTCTGGGCAATCTGGTAGGCTTGCTCTGGGTCGAAGGCTACCTCCCCCCGAGGTACTGGAACATTATAGCTGGCTAAAATCGCCTTTGCTTGATATTCATGTATCTTCATCTCTA
The DNA here is from genome assembly GCA_902505605.1 of Candidatus Guanabacterium sedimentis. Classification (GTDB taxonomy): domain Bacteria; phylum Acidobacteriota; class B3-B38; order Guanabaribacteriales; family B3-B38; genus Guanabaribacterium; species Guanabaribacterium sedimentis. The sequence continues at coordinate 10,350 of CABWKN010000081.1, read as the reverse complement.
CTCTCTCCCTTCTTAAGACCACCGATAATTTACCAGCTTGGCTGCCGTTTGTCAAGGTTATTTCCCCTCGGAGAAAGGGTTGAAAAAGTGGTTGACAACCACTCTAATCTTATTATAATGAGGGCATCTTTAAAAAGATATGGACTGGATAATGAGAGACGGCTCTAACGAACAAAGAGCCAAGTCTGCAGATAAGATACAACTGAATAGGATGAGAGGATAACACCTATGGAGTCGCAGGAGCGAAGGATAGTTGCTCTCACCAGTTCTGCCCACGGGCTGATACACATCTATATGCTTCTGTTTATCACCGCCAATATACTGATGGCAAAAGAGTTAGGAGTAGGGCTCTTTTACATTGGCAATCTGGGAACTATCTCTTATTTCGCCTTTGGGTTGGGCGCCCTGCCATCGGGCTTTTTCTCTGACCGCATCGGCTCTCATCGGACAATCACCCTCTGCTTATTAGGTGCAGGGGCTTCATCCTTTTTCATCTCACAATCGAGGGGTCCAGTAGGGTTAGCTATATCGTTAGCGTGTCTGGGAGTTTTTGCCAGCCTTTATCATCCAGCAGCGTTGTCCTTGATTTCATCTACAGTCAAACAGCGGGGCAAAGCCCTTGGGATTCACGGAGGAGGGGGGAATTTGGGATTAGCCCTGTCTCCTTTGATAGGGGGATTCATTGCCAGCCACTATGGATGGCGAGCCGGCTATTTCATTTTCTCCCTGGTGGGGATTACTCTGGGAATATTGTTTATTCGCCTGAAACCTCCCTCTCGGCATCAGCTCCAAAATGAAATGCACAGCGACAAAGCGAAGAGCGGAGGGTTCAGAGATGTGGCTCTTTTCCTCTCCCTCATTTATATGGTTCAAATACTGATAGGTCTTATCTATCGAGGCTCTATGGTCTTCCTCCCCACTTATCTGGCAGAAAAGGTAGGGGGGCAGTTGTGGGGTCCAGAGCAGATAGTTAAAGGGAGTGTGGTGGCCACTGCCGCCCTGTTAATCGGGGTGGTGGGGCAGTATCTGGGAGGTGCTTTGTCCCCCCGCGTTGGGCTGGAAAAGCTGTGGTTCATTCTGTTGACTATAGCTACGCCTTTTCTCTTTCTCATAGGTCTGACCACCAATACGCTGTTGATAATAGTTGCTATGGCTTTCGCTTTCTTCCACTTCAGTTGCCAGCCGGTCGGAAATGGGCTGGTAGCAAAATACACCAGCAGCAGAGTCCGCAGCCGGGCTTATGGAATATACTTCTTCCTGTCCATGGGAGTCGGCTCCTTCGCTTCAAGTCTGGCCGGATGGCTGGGGGAAAGGTTTGGGCTAAGCAGGGTCTTTATCGTTTTGGGAATTTTTGCCGCCATGACCTCAGTGCTTGCCCTTACTTTTCTTATGCTGGCCAGGAATAGGGAATATCTTAAAAGGGATGATTATCTATCAACAGAGCAATGGGGATAGAACCGCCGAAAATAAGTGTGCTGTAATATGTTCGTCCCTGAGAAAATTGCATCGATTGCCCTTGACAAAAAAGCAAAATTATAGTAAATTAAGTAAATTTTGAAGTTGAGAGGGATAGATGGATTTTATGAAGACCTACTTCCCTAAGAAAGAGGAGCATGAGGCGAATTGGTATCTCATTGATGCCCAGGACAAGGTTCTGGGTAGGCTCTCAGCTGCCATAGCTACTATCTTAACTGGTAAAAATAAGCCCTCTTACACCCCATTTTTAGATATGGGAAATTTTGTCATTGTAATAAATGCCAGCAAAGTAAAGCTCACCGGGAAAAAGTTGAAGCAGAAGGTCTATTACCGTCACTCGGGCTACCCCGGTGGCTTAAAGGAGACCAAAGCACAAGAGTTAATGGTGAAAGCCCCTGAGAAAGTGATTCGGCTGGCAGTATGGGGGATGCTCCCCAAAAACAGGCTGGGGAAAACGCTCCTCAAAAAGCTGAAGGTCTATGCGGGGAGCGAACATCCCCATCAGGCTCAAAAGCCTGAACCTTTAACCATCAATTGAGATTCTTTGAGGGAGGAAATTGGTTTTTATTCAGTATTACGGCACCGGTAAGAGAAAGACCTCTATCGCCCGGGTTTACCTCCGTCCCGGCAACGGGAAGATAACGGTCAACAGGAGGGATTTACTCTCCTATTTTCATAACGAAGCCCATCTGGCATTGATAAAACAACCGCTGATAGTAACCGACGTCGAGGAGAAGTTTGATATCTATGTCAAAGTCAAAGGAGGGGGGTTAACCGGACAGGCTGGTGCCATACGGCACGGCATATCTCGAGCTCTGGTAGAATATAAGAAAGAGCTGAGAGATAGGTTGAAGAAAGAGGGACTCCTTACCAGAGATGCCCGGATAAAAGAGCGGAAAAAATACGGTCAGCGAGGTGCCCGCGCTCGGTTCCAATTCTCCAAGAGGTAAAGGGTTACCTTGGCGAATCCCTATGTATATTAATTAAGGGAGGGAGCTTTAGTTGATCAACATCAATATGAAGGAACTATTAGAGGCTGGAGTGCATTTCGGTCATCAGACCAAGCGATGGAATCCCAAGATGAAGAAGTACATCTTCGGTCAGAGGAATGGCATTTACATTGTAGACCTCCAGCAAACGGTCAAGTTGTTTAAAGAGGCAATACAGTTTCTCACCGAGTTAGCCGCCAATGGAGGGAAAATCCTCTTTGTGGGCACCAAAAACCAGGCTCAGGACATCGTAAAAGAGGAGGCGGAAAGGTGTGATATGTATTATGTCAACCAGAGGTGGCTGGGGGGATTATTGACCAATCATGTGACCATAAAAAAAAGCATAGAAAGGCTGAGACAGCTGGAGGAGATGTCCAAGAATGGGCGATACGAGGGTTTGACCAAGAAGGAGATTGCCCGGCTGGAAAAGGAAAGGGGGAAACTGGATAATGTATTGTGCGGCATCAAGAAAATGGACGGTCTGCCGGATGCCCTCTTTGTGATAGACATCCGCAAGGAGAGGATTGCCGTGAACGAAGCTAACAAGTTGAACATAAAAGTAGTTGCCGTGGTGGATACTAATTGCAACCCTGACCCGGTAGATTACGTAATCCCCGGCAATGATGATGCCATCAGATCCATACATCTGATTATTTCCAAGATTGCCGACGCAATTATTGAAGGGAATCAGCTGTTTGAATCCCGCAAAGCCGAGGAGATAGAAGCACCCGAACCCGAAACAGCCGAGGCTACCTCTGCTTTCCCAACTACCTCCGACGCCGCCGAAGAGCCCTCCTCAAAAACCCCCTCCGATGAAAAACCATCCCCAGAAAAAAGCTCTGACAAAGAGAAAACGGGGCATCAGTAGATAAAGGACTGCATCGGGCGGTTCGAGCCCTCTCTTCTCCAATTAGCACAGGAGGTTATCTAAAAAAGATGAAGATACCAGCCAGCTTAGTGAAACAGCTTCGAGAGAAAACATGCCTGGGGATAATGGACTGCAAGGATGCCCTGGAAGAGGCAAAAGGAAACCTTGAAGAAGCGATAAAAATCCTCCAGAAGCGTGGTATAACCTTCGCCGAGAAAAAGTCGGAGAGGGCAACCACCGAAGGGCTTATCGCTTCTTATATCCACAGCGATGGAAAAATCGGAGTACTGGTGGAAGTCAATTGCGAAACCGATTTTGTTGCCTGTAACGAGGAGTTTAATTCTTTGGTGAAAGATATTGCTATGCAGATTGCCGCGCTATGCCCCCGATGGGTGAAACCAGAGGATGTCCCCCCCGAGGTGCTGGAACAGGAACGAGAACGACACCGAGCAGCATGGGACCAAAGCGGCAAACCCGAGAAGGTAGTGGAGAGGATAGTGGAAGGGAAGCTTAAAAAGTTCTACCAGGAAACCTGTCTCTACGAGCAACCGTTCATCAGAGATGAGGACATCACCATCAACGAGCTCATCTGTTCCAAGATAGCTCAATTCGGGGAAAATATAATAGTCAAAAGGTTCGTCCGTTACACTTTAGGGCGAGAATAATAGCGAGAGCCCTTTAAGCAAAGATGAATAACCAACCCCTCTATTCCCGAATACTACTCAAGCTCAGCGGAGAAGCTCTGCTGGGAAAAAGGAACTCCGGGATTGACCCCGGGGTCAACTCCGCCATCGCTGAAGAGATTAAAGAAGTCCATCAGCTTGGCGTGCAGATGGCCATAGTAGTGGGAGGCGGGAATATTTTCCGAGGACTAACAGCGACAACAGAAGGAATGGAAAGAGGATTAGCTGACCAGATGGGAATGCTGGCTACGGTAATAAACGGCCTGGCCCTGCAGGATGCTTTGGAGAGGAGGGGGGTTGACAACCGGCACCTCTCCGCCATAGAAATGAATCAAATAGCCGAATTTTACCTCCCTCGTCAAGCAATCCGCTATCTGGAGCAGGGGCAAGTGGTCATCCTCTCCGCGGGAACCGGCAGCCCTTATTTCAGCACTGACACCGCGGCTGCCCTCAGGTCATTGGAGATGAACGCTGAGGTGATATTCAAGGCGACTAAGGTCGATGGGATATATAGCTCCGACCCCCTGAAGGACCCTCAGGCAAAAAAATACGACCGCATCTCTTATCTACAGGTGCTGGAAAAGGGGCTCCAGGTGATGGATGTCACCGCCATCTCCCTCTGCATGGTCAATAAGCTCCCTATAATTATATTTAATCTACTAAAAAAGGGGAATATTAAGCGAGCCATACTTGGAGAGCCAATCGGCTCTATCATAAAGGAGTGACCCATGCTGGAAGAGCTTTATTCTGAAGTGGAAGAGAAGATGAAAAACACCCTCAAAGCGGTCACCCAGGACCTGAGCTATATCCGCACAGGCAAGGCTTCTATAACTGTACTCGACCCTATAACCGTAAGCTATTATGGTCAGGAGACCCCCTTAAACCAGGTTGCCACCCTGTCGGCTCCCCAGCCTGACCTCCTGGTGATAGCACCCTGGGATACTTCCCTGATTCCGGAGATTGAAAAGGCAATACTGAAATCCAACCTTGGTCTGAATCCCTTTAACGATGGAAGAGCTATAAAAATACCCATCCCACCGCTTTCCGAAGAGCGCCGACAAGAGCTGGTTCGAGTGGTGGCCAAGATCTCTGAAGAGGGAAAGACCTCTATCAGAAACTGCCGAAGGTCCGGCAATGAAAAGGTAAAACAGTTAGAAAAAGATAAAGAGATTTCCCAGGACGACGAGCATAGAGCTTATCAAAAGATTCAGGAACTCACCGACAGCTATATTGAAAAAATCGAAGAACTATCCGAAAAGAAACGTAAGGAACTCCTGCAAATCTGAGAGCCCGCAAGCCCTCTTCTAAAAAGGAGTAACCTCATCAGCTCCTTGAGGTGGGTGTCACACTCAGTCAACCTCTCCCTTACTTTGCTTCTCCTTCACCACAGAAGGGTAGACCAGATTATAATATGCCACTCCGAAGGCGATGTACATCAACGGAATGGTGACAAAGATGCCGATGCCGAAAGCCAGAACCCCTACCACCTGGATAAGGATTAGCACTATAAAGAAGAGGCAGTGGTCCAATAGCCTCCGAGAGGTGAGGTCCAGGCTGGCCTTAAAAGCCTGAGAGAAATCCATATTTTTATCAACTATGAAGGGGAACATATATATGAACATAGCTCCCACAACAATACCAGGAATAATCAGAAACAGCATACCTACCGCTACCATCAACAAATAGACCAACCCAGCAACAAACGTATTGACGAAGTTCTCAAACCCTTTAAAAGCATCCCCCAGGGTAACCCGCTCCCCTCGCAGCTTTCTTAAGGTCATATACATAAATCCCGCGATCACCGGCCCGGTGAGAATGCTGGAAGAAATTGAATTGATAACTATCAAAATCAACCCGCCTAAAATAAAGGGACCAGCCTCCTCCCAGAGAATAGTCCAAGCCCGCTTGATATAGCCCGCTCCTAACATATTACCCTCCTCCTGCATTCTCTATCTTTCATTTCTCTTCCTAATCCGAAGATTTGAGAACATTGAGTTATTTTAGAATGAGTATAAAGAATAGAGTAGAGCTCTGTCAAGTGAAAAAAAGAAAAAAGCCACATTTTTGTTGGCAATTCCCTCGCCATTCTGTTATAATTTAAATGAAAAGCTTTTTTATCAAGAACTTATAACTATAGGCAATATTGAGTAAAAATGAAGCCATTTATCCTTTTAATTCTCAATACAAGAGCTTTTCTTCCCCTTTTGGGAGGTATTGTTCTCTTTCTATCATTCCCCTCCCAGCTCAGTCAACAGAAATTAGAGCACCTTGCCGAGCGCCATCAGCTGCTGATAGCGAGCCTGAACAAAGGGGAGCACGACCAGGCTATCCAGCAGCTTAAATATATAGAACAGCAGGATTTATCACTATTCAGAGAGAACAGCTATCCCTATCTGCTGGCCAGGTTATATCAAGACCAGAATAACAGTGAAGAAGCTATAAGATACTATAACATAACCATACAGACCAATCCGCTCCTGGCTGACTATGCCGATTTCCACCTGGCTGAAATATACCGGAGCCTGGATGATTTAGCCCAGGAGCGAGAGCATCTGGAACAGCTGCTCAATGACCATCCCACCAGCCTGCTGGTTCCCCGAGCCTGGTACAGGAAGGGGAGAAGCTACCTGGAGGACAAAGACTACCAGCACGCATTAGCAGCCTTTCTTACACTGGAAGGGCTTGACAAAAGCCCCTTCCAAAGGGAAGCTGGCTATCTGGTTGCCCATTGCTATGATAAACTCAACAAGCCACTTCAAGCTGCCCAGAAGTATGAAGAGCTGATAGAATCCAATCAGTCGGACGATTACGCCCTTTACAGTTTAAAGAAGCTGGAATCCTTGGAGAAAAGCCACCAGTTCAGCTTAGCCCGAACCATCCTTGAGCTCTGGCAAAGGGGGAATGTCTACTTTAACAACCGTGAGTTCCAGCGGTCGCATCAATACTTTCTGGAGGTCATCAAACGAGAGCCTCTCAGTGAAAGGTCTGCCGACTCTCATTTTAGCCTGGGGCTCTCATATTACCGGCAAAGGAATTACCCTCAGGCGCTCCGCTGGTTCCAATTGACCACCAAGAAGTTTGCCGGCTCCTCCTGGGAAGCCTACTCTCTATACCAGATGGGGATGTGCTACTCCCGGCAGGGGAAAGATGAACAAGCCTTACAGTACTTCCTCCAGCTAATTCATCGTTTTCCCCGTCATCGGTTGGCGCCCAACGCTTTGCTCCGAATAATCGAGCACCACTACCATCAGGAGAATGGGGAAAAAGCGCTCACTTATGTCGATGAGTTCCTTCGCCGATATGAAGCCGACTCTCTGTGTCCCAACGCACTGATGCAAGCGGTTCTCATCTGTCGGGAAAACCGATGGTTTGAGTCGGCTCTCTATTATCTTGACAGAATCCTCAACGGAAAACACCCCGAAAGCATAATGACCGAAGCCCTCTTCTGGAAGGGGAGACTATCCGAAGCCATGAACCTTCCTTCCGAGGCGGAGCAGAGCTATGAGAAGCTCCTTTCCCTCTACCCGAACAACTTTTATAGCTTTCAGGCTGCCGAAAGATTAAAATCCTTCTTTTCGCAAGAGGAGTCCGATTATATCCCCCGGTTGTGGGAGGCTGGTCTGGAGAGCTTTCGCCAGGGGAATCTTGAGAAAGCCAGGGAGCTCTATCAGATTCTCTACTTTCTTTCCGATGACAGCGAGAAGAAGCAGGAAATCCTCAGCTTCCTTGACCAATGCTTCAGCCAGGGGGAGGAATATAAAAAGATAAAAGAGCTGCAGCTTTATGAGCCTCGTTCTCTCAGAACTAATCCTCGGGGCAAGGGTAACCCTTACCCGCTGGCAAAAGCTGAGGAGCTTCTCTTCCTTCATCTCTACCGTGAGGGGGTCGAGGAGCTTGCCGCCAACTCCTCCGATGACAAAGAGGGAGCGGTGTCCTGGCTGCTTTCCCAGTCCCACTATCAGCGGGAGGCGGGGGCTTTCCATCAATCTATAAGGAGCGCCGAGAGGCTTATACAATCCATACCGCCTGACATCCCCTTCGCTCTTCTTCCCCGAGCCCTTCAGGAACTCCTTTACCCCCTGGGTTACTATCCTCTGGTAGAAGCCTCAACCGCACCCAGAGGGGTGGATAAATATCTGGTAACCGCCGTCATCAGAGAGGAGAGTCGCTTCCACGCCCAGGCTAAATCCGTCGCCTCTGCCCGCGGTCTGATGCAGCTTATCCCCTCCACCGCCCGGCAGATGGGAAGGAGGCTCGGCATTCGCCGCTTCTCGGTGGAAGACCTGTATCGCCCCCAGCTCAATATTGAGCTGGGAGTGGAACACCTGAGAGAGCTGCTGGAAGAGTTCCCGGGGAACCTCTTTGCCGCCATTGCCTCTTATAATGCCGGCAAAAATGTGGTGCGGCAATGGTTAGCAAACTGCTCGACAGCAGAACCCGAAGAGCTCATTCTGGAGATCAAATTCGAAGAGACCAAAAAGTTCGTCCAGCGGGTGATGAGGAGCTACTGGAGATATAAAGAAATCTACCGAGACGGGACAAATTGACCTCCTCTGTCCGGCAGTGTTCACTCCTATCCTTACAAGGAGGGATTTTTATTTATCATCAACCACAATGAGCCATTAATTGACATTACATTTATACTATGATAAAAGGTTTTCAAGGAGAAAGATGGTGAAGTCCTTTTTAGCAAGGACCAATTTTCATTAAAATTCATTAGGGAAAGCAAGGAGGAGATAAATGAGGCGGACCTATAAGACCATTCTTGTCGTCCTTAGCATAAGCTTGCTGTTAGTCTCTTGTGCCCCCAAGGAAAAAGCAGAGCGCTTAGCCAGAAGTGTAGAAATAAGGAGAGATACTTTTGGAATCCCCCACATCAAGGCTAAAGATGAGGAAGCCCTCTATTTTGGGATGGGCTTCGCCCAGGCAGAAGATAAGCTGGAACTGCTGGCTAAGAGTTACATTATCTCCCAGGGTCGGGGTGCTGAGGTTTTTGGTAAAGATTACCTGCAATCCGACATGCTCATCGCCCGTTTCAGAATCAACGAAATTGCCGAGCGAGAATTTGAACAGGCTTCCAGCCAACTGAAGCAGACTTATGAGGCTTTTACTCAGGGATTGAATTATTACATTGACAGCCATCGGGATTCCTTGCCAGAGTGGATACCACATTTTTCTCCTATCGACTCCTTCCGTAATACGGTCTTTGGGATATTTTATTTTATATACTTCTCTCAATCTCATGAGATTGAGCGTTATCTGGCTCCATCAGGTTCCAATATGTGGGCTATTGCTCCCCAGAGGACAAAAAATGGTCATACCCTTTTCCTGGCTAATCCCCACCTTCCCTGGGATAATGGATTTGTCTGGTATGAAGCTCATTTAACGGTGCCCGGAAGATTAAATGCATCGGGGGCAACTTTGATCGGCATGCCCGCTCTGCCTGTGGGGCATAACGAGTTTATGGCCTGGGCACCTACGGTGAACAATCCTGACTTACTGGATATCTATGAGATAAAGCTCAATGAGGATAAAAGTTCTTATTACTACGATGGCACCTGGATTCCCCTGGAAAAACGCGAAGTCATCATTAAAGTGAAAGAAGAAACCGGAGTCAGAGAGGTAAAGAGGGAGCTGTTTTACTCGCAGCATGGTCCTATTATGAAGATTGATGGAGATAAGGCTTATGCGGTAAAAGTGGCTGGCATAGGGGAAGCTAACCGGCTGGAGGGATGGTTCCATATACCCAAAGTCCGCTCTTTTCCGGAATTTAAAAAGGTCCTTGAAGAGCACACTCTGCCATTTTTCAATATTGCTTACGGCGATAGAGAGGGGAACATCTATTACGCCTCCCTGGCCGCCATTCCTGTTCGCACAAAAGGTCATGATTGGAAAGGAATTGTTGATGGTTCCACCTCAGAAACCCAATGGTTGGGCTTTCATTCACTGAAGGGTATGGCTCAGGTCTCTAACCCCTCTTCAGGCTATGTGCAGAATAGCAACGGAAACCCCGGTTATACCACCTTAAGTGAGACTTTCAATATTGAGAGCTTTCCTTTTATGTATAGAGATAGCCAGTCTATTGACCTTCGCACCCAGCTCGGTTTGATAATGCTGGAGGACGAGGAGAAATTCACCCTGGAGAAATTATTAGCCTGCAAGTGGAATATTCGTCTCCTGAGTGCTGAGCGATACAAAGACGAGCTGCTGCAAATCTGCCGCCAGCATCCGGTAACAGGAGAGGACCGGAAAATCCTTGATGAAGCCATAAAAGTTCTTGAAGAATGGGACAATACCACCTCGGTAGATAACAGAGGAGCTCAGCTCTTTCTTC
>CABWKN010000080.1 GCA_902505605.1 Candidatus Guanabacterium sedimentis | reverse complement strand
AGATATAGCTAAAATTTCCTTAGGCTTCCACTTCAGCTTCTGCCTCGCTGTGCCTTAAAACCTGCTTGACTTGATTATCCCATTCTGTTAGAATTTATTGAATTTAAAACAATTGAAGGAAAAAGGAGAACACACCTCTGAAGCAAGGAGCAGGAAGCATGCCAAAAATTGTTGAAGGTCATTTACAGGCTAAGGGGCTGAGATTTGCTCTGGTAGTGAGCCGTTTTAACGAATTCATCAGCGAAAGACTCCTCAGTGGATGCCTCGATGCCTTGCATCGCCACGGGTCTGTGGATGAAGACTTGCAGATATATAAAGTACCGGGCTCTTTTGAGCTTCCCCTATTAGCAAAGAAGCTGGCGGAGTCAAAGGATTTCGACGCCGTCATCTGCCTGGGCGCCCTGATAAGAGGCTCCACACCCCATTTTGACTTTCTCAGTGCCGAGGTGGTCAAAGGAATCGCCAACAGTGCTCTGCAAACGGGGGTTCCCATCAGTTTCGGTGTCCTCACCGCCGATACGCTGGAGCAGGCCATCGAGCGAGCAGGCTCCAAATTGGGCAATAAAGGATGGGATGCTGCCATCAGTGCCATTGAAATGGTGAATCTCTACCGCAATATGTGAACACATAATACCCTCTAAGCGTATTTCATATAAGGGAGCTAATAGCTTGCTTCTATTAAGGTGCTACAATGGGAGACCGCAGAAAAGCGAGGGAATTAGCACTACAGATGCTCTTCCAGGTCGATATAGCCCGTCAAAGTGTGGAAGAGGTATTTGTTACCTTTTTCGCCTCTCATAAATTCAAGCCCGAGGTGGTGGAGTTTGCCCAGCGAGTAGTGAAGGGCTCGGTAGAGCATCGGAAAGAGATTGACCACCTGATCAGCACGACTACCGAGAACTGGAAGATGGACAGAATGGCAACGGTTGACAGAAACATTCTGCGGATAGCTGTCTATGAGTTCCTTTACGAAGAGACCGTTCCCAAGAAGGTAGCTATAAACGAAGCTTTAGAAATTGCCAAAAAATACAGCACCGCCGAATCGGTCCAATTCATTAACGGTGTGCTGGACGGAATAAAAAAGAAGTTGGAGAAACAGCCAGCCCTCAATCCCTCTTTGGGCGATAAAAACAGGGATAATCACACTTTTTCAGAGGAGAAGGATGACTGAGAGCTACGATTTCAAGAATATTGAAACAAAATGGCAGAGCCTGTGGGAAGAAAGCCGCGAGTTTGAGGTGACCGAGGACCCTGCCAAGCCTGAATTCTATTGCCTGGAGATGCTCCCCTACCCTTCGGGTGCGGGAATTCATATGGGGCATGTGCGCAACTACTCCATCGGCGATGTCGTCGCCCGCTACAAGCGAATGCGGGGATGCAATGTCCTCCACCCTATAGGGTGGGATTCTCTGGGGATGCCGGCAGAGAACGCCGCCATCGAGCACAAAGCACACCCCTCCCGCTGGACCTTAAACAATATCAAAAAAATGAGGTCCCAGCTCAAAAGAATGGGCTATAGCTACGCCTGGGACCGAGAGGTGACCACCTGCCTCCCTGAATACTACAAATGGAATCAGTGGTTCTTCCTCAAAATGAGGGAACAAGGTCTGGTGTACCGTAAAAAGAGCAAGGTCAACTGGTGCCCCAGTTGCCGAACAGTGCTGGCTAATGAGCAAGCCGAAGGTGGGCGCTGCTGGAGATGTGAAACGGAAGTGGAGGAGAGGGAACAGGAGCAATGGTTCTTTAAAATCACCGCTTATGCAGACCGGCTGCTGGAGGACATGTCCCAACTGGCATCCAACTGGCCCGAGCATGTGCTCACCATGCAGCGCAACTGGATAGGGAAAAGTGCGGGGGTAAGGATTGGGTTTCCGGTTGTTAATTCCAACCTTAGGATTGAGACCTTTACCACCCGCATTGATACTATCTATGGAGCAACTTTCCTGCTCCTCTCCCCTGAGCATCCCATGATTGCCGAACTCATAGAGGGGAGTCCGGAAAAAGAGAGCGTTCTCTCCTTTATTGAACGGCAAAAGAGCCTGAACTATAAAGACCGCATCGCTAACGCTACCCAAAAGGAGGGAGTCTTCACCGGCGCCTTTGCTCTTAACCCTTTCAGCAATGAAACCATCCCTATATGGGTAGCCAATTTCGTCCTCATACAATATGGCACCGGCGCCGTGATGGGCGTTCCCGCCCATGACCAGAGAGACTTTGAATTCGCCGTACAATACAACCTTCCTATAAAGGTTGTCATCCAGCCTCCGAGAGAGGAATTAAATTCAGCGCAATTAAACCAGGCTTACACAGAAGAAGGTATTGTGGTAAATTCCGGAGAGTTCAATGCCCTCCCCTCCCCGGCAGCCATTGAGCGAATGACCGAATATATCAAGCAGACGGGTATTGGGCAAAGGAGTGTTGACTATCGTCTAAAGGATTGGGGTATATCCCGCCAACGGTACTGGGGCACCCCCATACCTATTGTCTATTGCGACAAATGCGGTATCGTGCCGGTCCCCGAGGAGGAGCTTCCGGTATTGCTACCTGAAATTAAAGAAATCACAGGAACCGGGGGCTCACCCCTAAGCCAGGTGGAGGAATTTGTCAATACCAAATGCCCAAAATGTAACCAGCCAGCCCGGCGAGAGACTGACACCATGGATACCTTTGTTGACTCTTCCTGGTATCACCTGCGTTACACTAACGCTAAAATCGACACCAGACCCCTCAACCAAAAGGCAGTAGACTACTGGATGCCGGTAGACATTTATATTGGGGGTATTGAGCATGCCGTATTGCACCTCATGTATTTCCGTTTCTTTAATAAGGTATTAAAAGATATGGGATTTATTAAAGTGGACGAGCCGGTTGTTCATCTCCTCACCCAGGGAATGGTCATCAAAGATGGGGCTAAGATGTCGAAATCCAAAGGGAATGTGGTGGAGCCTGGTGAGCTTATAGAGCGCTATGGTGCCGATGCCACGCGTCTCTTCTGCTTGTTTGCTGCCCCCCCGGAGAAAGACCTCGACTGGAACGAGCAGGGTATTGAGGGATGCTTCCGATTCCTGAATCGGCTATGGCGTATTGCCCATAAATATATCCCCTCCATCCACAATCTGGAAGAGCTCCCCAGAGACGCCCACCTCTCGGCGGAGGCGAATAAGCTAAGAGTTAAAACCCATCAGACCATTAAAAGGGTTACCATCGATATCGACGGAAGGCTGCATTTTAATACCGCCCTTAGCTCAATCATGGAGCTGGTTAACGAGCTTTACCGGTTTGACCTTGCCGGTGAGATGACCAACGACTCCCTTAAAGTGGTCAAAGAAACCATTGAGGCGTTAGTGCTACTGCTCTCTCCATTCGCCCCCCATATATGCGAAGAGCTCTGGCAGAGGATAGGCAGTCCAAACAAAATCACCTTCTCCCCCTGGCCTACATACGACCCCGAGTTGGCTACAGAAGATCAAATAACCGTCGTGGTGCAGATAAACGGCAAGCTCCGCAGTAGGCTAACTGTTGACTACCAGACCTCTGACGAGGAGATAAAAAAAGAGGCTCTATCCGACAGACGGGTTCTCGCCCATCTGCAAGGGAAGAAAATCGTGAAAACAATATATGTGCCTAAAAAGCTTATTAACTTTGTGGTCAAATAAGAATGGTTAAGAAAAGAAAAACAATCCTTCCTCTCCTTATCATTGTTCTGGTCCTGCTTCTCCCAGCATGCGGCTATCAGCTGGCTGGTCAAGGAACTTTCCTTCCCAAGCATATAAAGACAATCGGAATCCCAATGTTTGATAACCAAACCCCCCGCGCTGATTTAGAGATAAACATGACGCAGGAAATCCAAGAAGAATTTATCACCCGAGGGAACTACCAGATTGTCTCCTCCGAAGAAGGGGTTGATGCCGTGCTGAAGGGGGAGATTCTCTCGTACTCGCTAATCCCTCGCTCTGCTGATGAAGAAGGGAGAGCCACCTCCTATTCAGTTATTATCCGGGCAAAAGTATATTTCAAAGACCTGGTGCGGGATCAGGTCATCTGGGAGAACCCTAACTATGTCTTTCGGGAGGATTTTCAAATCAGCGAAAACATTCAAGATTACTATGACCAGGAGATTGAGGCGATAAATCTCTCGGTAAAATCCTTCGCTATAAATATCGTGAGCACCATACTGGAGGGCTTCTGATTAGCACAAACACACCCTACCAGAGAAAGAGATTCTATGGTAATCACCAGCCATAAGCTCAACAGAGAGATAGAAAAAGGGGAGCTAAGAAATCTCTACCTTTTCAGCGGAGAGGAGCTGTTCCTCAAAGAGGAGAGTTTGAGCAAGCTAAAGGCTAAGCTCATCACCCCGGAGAAGGAAGCTTTCAATTACAACATCCTGCACGGCTTTGAAACAGACTACGGACAAATAATCGCCGCTGCTCAGAGCTTCCCCATGTTTGCCGAAAAACGACTGGTGGTAGTTAAACATGCTGAGGAGATGGAAAGTCATAAATTAGAAGAGCGGATAGAAAACAAAAAATTAGATTTATTATTAGCTACATTGGAGAATTATTTGAAAAATCCTTCTCCCTTTACTATTCTCATCTTTATTTATAATGAGAATCGAGCCTTCTGGGATACCCCAATGGAAAGAGCAAAGTCCAAAAAGACTAAGGAATACAGAAGGAAAGAGTTCAAACTGCTCCAGAACTATTGCACTGAAGTAAGCTTCAGGCGACTCTCAGAGAGTAAGGTCGAGACCTGGATAACCGAATATGCCAGGGACAATAACTACACCATCACCCCCGAGGCAATCTCGTACCTTATAGACCTGCTGGGAACAGACTTAACTGCTATCGCCAATGAGCTCCAAAAATCCTTTATCGCTTTGGGAGAACGAAGAGAGATTGGGGTGGTAGATATCGAAGGCTCTGTGGGCAGGATTCACTCACATCGCATTTATGAACTCACCAATGCCATTGGCACAAAGAACATAGCCCAGAGCCTGAAGATTCTTCACAGGATGATAGAAGATGGCAATAAGCCATTATCTATTCTAAATAGCCTGAGTCGCCACCTGACAAAAATAGCCAGTTTAAAAGATGTAAGGAAAGGGAAACCCTCCCCTCAAAGGGAAGCTGAAAAGCGATTCAAGTCCAACGCTCAGGAGAGATTAGCAAGGCAAGCTGCTATATTCACCCCTGAAGAATTAGCATCAATATTTCAATATCTTTCCTCTGTCGATATCGCCTGCAAAACGACTTCTCTGAAGCATCAGTTTCTGCTGGAAAACCTGCTGATGGAACTGTGCCAGGGAAAGGGAGTAAAGATAAACGCCTTAAGTAGGTGAACTTTCATTTTTAATGGAAGGAAAGATTACAAACTGTTCTGTAAAAAAGGAGAAAAACTAAGAGGAATTGGTGGAAGCAGGCACCTTTAATGCCAATGCATTTACCTGTCTGGATAGCCTTGATTTAAGGCGAGCTGCAGCGTTTTTATGAATTACACCTTTGGTTATCGATTTGTCAATTATAGTGATAGTGGCGGTAAGAGCCTGACGAGCCTCTTCCTCAGCTCCACTGGCAATAAGGGTCCGCAGTTTTTTAAGTTGACTGCGCAGTCTGGTACGAGCTGTCTTGTTTATCATTCGTCTTCTTAGGTTCTGCCTTTGTCTTTTGAGTACCGTTCTATGTTTCGGCATGGGATTTTCTCCATTTCTTCTTACATGGCAACACATTATAAGGTGAACCTCTCCTATTGTCAAGGATTTTTCATTTAAAGCCAATGAGAAAAACTTCTATCCTCAGAATATGCCGGCGGTGGGCTCTGCTGGGGTTACTCCTGATTCTGTTTGCCTTTATCCTTTATCAGTCATTAATTGCTTATCGCTACCAGGGATGGTCTGCCAAAAAAGAACCCCTACCCCTTCCTGATGGATACTACGATTACAGCGGTATAATCCATTGCCACTCGGTTTATTCCGATGGCTCCGGCACTGTGGAGGAGATTATGGAAGCAGCCAATCGAGCGGAGGCTGACTTTGTCATCCTCACCGACCACGATGAGCGTCTGGCTCTGGCGGATGGTAAAGAAGGGTGGTATAAGAAAAGCCTCCTTTTGGTGGGCGAGGAACCTTCCACCCAGGCTGGGCACCTCCTGGGGCTGGGCATTCCCGATGCCGTATGGAAGTTTGGTCCCGAGCCGCAGGAAGCCATTGAGGATATAAAGGAGTTGGGCGGACTTGCCTTTATAGCCCATCCCTATCACCCCAGAAACCCCTGGAGGGATTGGACCATCATACACCACGATGGTATAGAGATATTCAATGGCGACACCCTGTGGAGAATGGGGAGCTGGTATCGCCTGGGGGTGGAACTACTGACCTATCCGGTTAATCCCCTGTATTCTCTTCTTTCAGCGGTAGATTATCCTTATCAAAATATCCGGAAATGGGATGAGCTATCTCAAAAAAGACCGGTGATTGGCATAGCAGGCTCCGACGCCCACGGAGTAATCCCACTGTTCGGCAGAGGAAGGGGAATAAAAATCCCCTCCTATGAGGCTATATTTAAAGTAATGAAGAACCACATTCTGACATCTTCCAAGCTCACTGGCTCCCTGCAACACGATAAAGGGATAATTTACAACTCCCTGCGGAATGGGCACTGCTACTTCTCCTTTGATGGATTGGGGGACCCCAGTGGGTTCTTTTTCTCCGCCTCTAACGGTAAGCAGAAGGCTCTCATGGGTGATTCCCTCCCTTTAACCTCCCATGTTACTCTGTTCATCCAGCAAAATGGTCCCTCCGGGACAGAGGTTTTACTATTCAGGAATGGCACACTGATGGCCAGAGACAGAAGGACGAGCTTTCACTACCCTGTCTCCCGGCAAGGGGCTTATAGAGTTGAGGTTTACCTGCCACATGAGTTCCTCCCTACCAAGAGAAGATGCCCATGGATAATATCCAATCCCATCTACATCGGAAAGCAGTTGATGACTTCGGCTTTGGAAATCGAAAGCACCTCCCCCTCAGAAATTAAGCCCCTTCCTGATCAGGCTCTAATGGTTGACGATTTCGAAAGCATGCAGGATGGCAAATGGACAGTGGAAAGCGACCCTGCCTCCTATGTTGATAAGAAGGGATTAATAGACTGCACTGGCGGAGCCCAGGACTCCACGGCATCGCTTCGGTTCAAATTTAAACTTGCTTCCCCAAAGGACGCCAAAGCTATGGTCTGGTGTGCCATCGGAGAACGAAGGGAGAGGGACCTGAGCGAATATGCTCGGATCCGATTCTGGATTAAGTCCGACCAGGTTTACCGCATACTCTTACAGCTTCGGGAGCACGACCCATCCGGGGGCAAAGAGAAGCTCGAGGAATGGGGTCGGACCTTCAAGACCTATCCCCATTGGGAGCCGCGAGAGATAAAGCTCACAAACCTCTACCTACTCACTAAAGGCACAAACGGAATTTTGGAGCTGAGCAGGGTTAGGGGTATCCTTTTCATCGTAAATCAGCAGAATACCCGACCGGGAACTCAGGGGACAATATGGTTTGACGACATCTCCTTTATAAAGAAAGATTAGACTGATGGAGAAAAACCGCCACTTGCTTAAGTCTGCCGGTGCCATGGGGTTGATGACCACCATCAGCCGCATCTTCGGCCTCATCAGAGATATATTCACCACCATGTATTTGGGGACTGGCACCGGAGCCGACGCCTTCAACCTTGCCTATAGAATCCCCAATCTTCTCCGCCGCCTGGTCGCTGAGGGGACGATGACCGCTGCTTTTGTTCCGGTGTTCACTGAATACAGTAAAAAGAGCTCTCAAGAGAAGATGTGGGACTTCGCCAACAAATTCTTTTACACCCTGACCCTCATTCTGGCAGTAGCTGCTGTAGTGGGAATAATCTTTGCCCGCTGGATAGTTAAGGTCATCGGCTTTGGATTCAAGGAAGTTCCCGGAAAAATCGACCTCACCACCTCCTTGACCCAGATTATGTTCTTCTATCTTCTTTTTATTGGACTGGCGGCTCTGGCAATGGCTGTTCTGAACTCATTTGACATCTTTGCTGCTCCCGCCTTTACCCCGGTGCTGCTCAACATCTCCATAATCGCTGCCGCTTACTTTCTCTCCCCACGTTTCAAAGACCCCTCCTACGCCTTCGCCCTCGGAGTTCTCATCGGGGGATTTTTGCAAATATCCTTCCAAATCCCCTTCCTGATTAAAAAAGGGATGAGGTTTCGCCCACGAATCTCCTTCTCCCATCCCGCTATCAGGAAGGTGGGAGTTCTGATGGTTCCCGGATTCTTCGGCGTCGGCATAATTCAGATCAATGTCTTCATCTCAACTATTATAGCCTCCAGTCTGGCTGAAGGGAGTGTTTCGTCCCTCATCTACGCCAACCGGATAACCGAGTTTGTGCTGGGCATCTTTGCAGTATCTATCTCCACGGTTATCCTGCCCTTGATGTCCCGACAGGTAATAGATGAGGGGACAGAGGCAATGAAGCGCACCCTCAGCTACGCCCTGAGGTTAATCTTTTACATAACCATCCCCGCTACGGTGGGTCTGATAATACTGCGTGTTCCCATTATTCGGGTGTTGTTTCAAAGGGGGAGGTTCGACTACCAATCGGTAGAGATGACCGCCTACCCACTCATATTCTTCGGCCTGGGGCTTTCTATCTTCGCCGCCATACGGGTAATAGCACCTTCATTTTATTCCCTCAAGGACACCAAAACCCCGGTCAAGACCGCAGCAGCGGCTATGGTGGCTAATGTCATCTTAGCTCTCATCTTAATATCGCCTTTTCAACACGGGGGCATTGCCCTGGCGCTCACTCTTTCGTCATGTCTCAACCTGTTTCTGCTTTTGCATATCTTTCACAAAAGGCACGGGAGCATAGGGAAACGAGAGTTGCTGATATCACTGGTAAAAATCGCTGCCGCTTCCCTGGTTATGGGAGCGGTCTGCTGGTGGCTGGCGGAGCTCACCAATATCGCCGCCCAGCAGAGGTTTCTAACCCAGCTCTGGCAGCTGATAATGATTATTGTTGCTTCGGTGGCGTGTTATGTTATAATTAGTCTATCATTAAGAAGTGATGAGACAAAGGAACTGCTGGGGGTTATATTCAGGAGGAAAATAACCATCCCTAAGGATTAACCTCCAAGCTTTTTTAAGTGCAGGGTAAAGGTTGAAGGTCTTAATCCAGAAGGTCTCCCGAGCGGAAGTCAGAGTGGCTGACCAAGTAGTCGGCTCCATTGGCAAGGGAGTCCTCCTTTTTTTAGGGGTGGAGAAGGGAGATACGGACAAGGATGTGAGTTTTTTGAAGGAAAAAATCACCCACCTGAGAATATTTCCCGATTCCGAAGGGAAAATGAACCTCTCCCTTCTCGATGTTGGTGGTGAGATACTGGTGGTCTCTCAGTTCACCCTGGCGGGGGATGTTCAGAAGGGCAGACGCCCCAGCTTTGACAAGGCGGCTCCGCCGGATATGGCTGAAAGATACTACCAAGAGTTCGTCCACCAGCTTAAAAAGACCACACTTAAGGTCGCTACTGGCGAGTTTCAGGCTATGATGTCGGTCGAGCTGGTAAATGAAGGTCCGGTGACCTTCATGGTGGAAAGCAAGGCAAGATGATTTTAGATAGAATTGTAGTTGGTCCTCTGGAGGTAAACTGCTATTGTATAGGGTGCCTCCAGGGGGGCGAGGTGGCTGTTGTCGACCCAGGTGCTGACCCTTTGCGGATAATTGACCTGATAAACAGCCGGCAATACAAGCCCCTTTATATTATTAACACACACTGCCACCTAGACCATATCGGGGCCAACGCCGAGATTAAAAGAAGATATAAAATCCCCCTTCTCGTTCACCAAGATGATGCCCCCTACCTCAGCGACCCTCAGGACTATTCTCTCCAGGCTATCATATCGGCTGAGCCTTCCCCTCCGGCAGATAAGTTTCTGGCTGAAGACGACTTGATCAATATAGGTAGTCTGACCTTGAAAGTAATCCATACCCCGGGACACTCGCCGGGAGGAATTTGCCTAAAATTCCCCGAAGGAGTCCTCACCGGCGACACCCTATTTTATCGCGGCATTGGAAGAACCGACCTTCCCGGAGGCTCTTACCCCCAGTTGATTAAGTCGGTTAAAAACAAGCTCTTTACCCTGGATAAGAGCCTCCCCATCTATCCCGGGCATGGACCAACATCCACCATCGGGGAAGAGGTGAAGGAGAACCCCTTTTTTTAAAAATGGCTTTAAATAAACTAATTTCCGATTTTCTCCATTATTTGCGGGTCGAAAGTGGTCTGGCAGAGAACACTATCGTTTCTTACGGGGGGGACCTGTTCCGCTTTGAGAAATTCCTCAAGACGAAGAGAACACGCCTCAGCATGGTGAGTGGAAATGATATCGTAGATTTTCTGGCAGCGCTCCGTCATCGAGGACTATCTCCCAGGTCTTTAGCTCGCTATATGGCTTCGCTGAGGATGTTTTTCCGCTTTTTGGTAGTGGAAAATAAGATACCCTCTGACCCAACAATCAATTTAGAGACCCCATCGGTCTGGAGACGCCTCCCCACCGTCCTATCAGTAGATGAAGTAGAGTTATTAATTAGTCAATCACGCAAGAAAAAGCCGCGCGGTGTTCGAGATGCCGCCCTGTTGGAACTCTTCTATGCCACCGGGGTGCGTGCAACGGAGCTTGTAAACCTCAAGGTTGAAGACCTGGATCTGGAGGCGGGATTCCTCCGCTGCCTCGGCAAAGGGGAAAAGGAGCGGATAATCCCGGTTGGCTCCTCAGCTTTAGCGCAGCTCAAAGATTACCTTTCAAACGCTCGCCCCATCATTCTTAAAAATAAGCCTTCTCCCTATCTCTTTGTTACCGGTCGGAGAACCAAGCTTACTCGACAATGGTGCTGGAAGCTCGTCAAAGATTATGCTGAAAAAGCAGGCATCTCAAAGGAAGTAACCCCTCACACACTCCGCCACTCTTTCGCTACCCACATGCTGGCAAATGGGGCAGACCTTCGCTCCGTCCAGCTTATGCTGGGGCACTCCGACATCTCCACTACCCAGATTTATACTCACATCACACAAGACCATCTCCGACAGGTATATCAGAAATATCATCCGCGGGCGTAACTTTAATAAGCGAAGGGTTGTTGGTTCGGGTCCCATCTAGGGAGCTAATTGTATTTCAAATAATTCACATACGAAGTTTCTCAAGAATAAATCTCTATAGATGAATTATTTTTCAACCCTGTCTCTTCTATCTTTTCAATATGAGCTATCCCATAGAGCTCCTTATTTCATTATAAATAGTCTCGATTAATCTGGCTTCATTTTCTTCAAATTCGCTTTTTATTTCTTCAAAGCTCCTTCCTTTTTCAATTAGAACCTTAACTTTTTCCTGC
This sequence comes from Candidatus Guanabacterium sedimentis, assembly GCA_902505605.1. Lineage (GTDB taxonomy): Bacteria > Acidobacteriota > B3-B38 > Guanabaribacteriales > B3-B38 > Guanabaribacterium > Guanabaribacterium sedimentis. Next base: position 2,406 of record CABWKN010000080.1, on the reverse strand, counting down.
CGCTTCTTCATTTGTTCAATACAATTCCTTATTGCCTCTCGGCCTGCAATTTCACTATGACCACTGCAGAATTTTTCAGCATTTAGCGTTTCCAGCATCTTGGTAAGAGTTTTTACATACTCAAAGGAATTGCCACCTTTATAAGAATGGATGAGTTGGGGTCTTGTTAAAAATATCTGGTCTCCTACAAAAGCTGTCTTTTCTTCGGAAAAGTAAATAACAATATCTCCAGTGGTATGACCGATGCCAAAATACCAAAGCTCCACCTTCTTTGAGCCAAGATAGACATCCATCTCATCTCTAAATGTTAATGAAGGGACAAAAGGTGCTAATTCAGGCTTGTTCCATTCTGACGGAGAACCATCTCTCCCTGGATGAAATAATTCTTTTCGGCAATTTTCATGACTTATAAAAGTCACCGTTCCAGGAAAATATCGATTTCCTCCAATATGATCACCATCACTATGTGTATTTACAAGGTACTTAATCGGGTTGTCAGTAATTTTCTTAATCCCTTCTACTACCTGATCTACCGATGTTTTGTCCATTTTAGCATCAATTATCAGCACTGCATTATCACCGATATAAACTCCACCATTGGCACCCCTTCCACCTACAATTTCATAGAGCCTATCTGATATCTTCTTGAATTCAACAGGCTGAACCTCACCTTGCTGAGAAAAAGAATATGATGCAAACAAAAGAAGAATTAACGGAACAACAATGAGTGTAATTTTCTTTTCCATCTTAAATCCTCCTTTAAAATTTTAGATTTACATCATTTAGGTAATTTTTGCAGGGCAGCTCTTCGCTTCTGGGCATCGATTAATTCGGGAATGCCATGGTCAGCGTCTTTCCAGAGCTGGAGAAATTTATCATAATGCTCTATGGCTTTCCCCGCCCAAGCATACATCTTATTTTGCCTATAATCTTTAAACCTCAAAATGTTCCCACTCGTACTTGACTCGTTCCATGAGCTTCTTAAATCGAGGCTCTTCGCGGATGTTCTCGAGGAAGGGGTCTTTTTCACTAAGAAGAGGATAGTTGATCATACCACGATTAACAGTATGCTCTAACCAATCGAGGGCCTGCTTTTTTTCGCCAATCAAGGAATAATAACCGGCCATGAACCATGGCATATCTGGATCATTCCAGAAGTATGTCTTTGCCTCTTCAGTCAATATCTGTAAGGCTTTATCTTTCTCTCCAAGAAGGGTGTATTTGGAGAATAAACTCAACACTGCGATTAAATCTTGCGAGTTTTCTTTTACGATTTGATCAATCAATTCGAAGGCTTCTTCCAGTTGTTTATTCCAACTTAGATATCTGGACACAAAAAATCTGGCAAATCTTTCTTTGGGATTTAATTGGGAAGTCTTGCGTATCGATGCAAGAGCAAGGTCCATTTCTCCCCTCATCAGATAGAACATCAAAAGCGCCAAATAATTAGCAGGTGTCAGAGGGTCTATTTCTATGAGCTTTTTCACATAGGGTTCGGCAATATCAGGCCGCCCCACAAATGAAGCCAATTGAAAGGCTACCCATAGCAAGGTATCAGAATCATTGGGTTCAAAGGCGAGAGCTCTTTGAAAATGCCTGAGTGCCTTTATGGCATTTCCACGGAAGCGTTCAATCCTTCCCAACAAATTAAAATATTGGTGAGAATCAGGCTTTAGTTTCTTTACTTTTATCACAAATTTTTCGGCTTTTTGCAGAGTTTCCTCATCTGCTTTAAAGCCAACTTCATAGTAAGTTATGTACACTAATGCCATGCCCGCATAGAGAATTTCGTTCTCCCCAATAATTTCCAAACCATTTTGAAGGAGTCGAAGAGCCCTTTCCATTGACTCCTCTGTAAAGCTATAAATTTCTTGTCTGGCTTTGATATAGCATTCATAAGCGCGGACATCCTCAATAGGTCGCTCGACCATTCTTTGTTTTTCTTTGGCGCTCAATTTCAGTTTAAGAGCTTCAGCAATGGAGCGGGAGACTTTTTCCTGGATGTCGAATACATCATCCAGAGTTCCACTGTATATTTCTGACCAAATGTGAGCATCATTGACAGCATCGATCAACTGGGCAGTAATCCGAAAGTTGTTACCTGCCTTACGCACACTGCCTTCCAAGACATGTGTGACATCGACCTCTTTTGCAATTTCTTTGATTTTCTTTTTCGTCCCTTTAAAGGTCATTGCAGAACTTCTTGAGATAACTTTCAGGGTATTTATCTTAGAGAGGTCAGAAATGATTTCCTCTGTCATGCCATCACAGAAGTATTCCTGCTCTGGGTCGGCACTCATGTTTGTGAAGGGGAGCACGGCAATAGAGTTTTTCCATTCTGTCATCTTTATTGCTTCTGGCTTGCCTTCTTCAATCTTGCCTAATTCAGATAGAAGTTCCTCAGTA
>CABWKN010000079.1 GCA_902505605.1 Candidatus Guanabacterium sedimentis | reverse complement strand
TTTATGACTTTTTCATCCAGCTCCGGTACCGGCACATATATCCAGTAACCTGTCCCCTGGGCCAATCCCTGTCTTTTTTATCAGGAAATCTCGCAGTGCTGAACTCTCATCCTTTGAGTGGAGCTGGATGAAAAAGTCATAAAAATGGGAAAATATATCATAGTATGAACGACGAAATCGTCTCATCTCTTATCGCCTTTTTTATCTATAGCCTGTCGGTGGACATCTCCGGTATAGCCGGTGGCCAGGACTATCTTACCCTTCACATCGACCCCCTCATAATCCTCGGGGCGCAAGCCGCTGCCCACATAAACCAATTCTGCGGTCACATCGTGGGACACGCTGTGCTTCACCAGGGTGGTGGGCAGTTCCTCATAGGATGCCAGCCTCAGCTTCTGTGGCTCTACCACCCACAGCTCGCCGAACTCTGCCTCCCAGCCAACCGGGGTGGTCCAGGTGAAATATTTTATCTCCCCGTTGGAGGGCCAGCCCTCTATTCTGGCATCGCTAATCCCATACTTCTTCAATTGCTCCATAATATAGAGGGCTGCTTGATGCCAGCCTGCCGATGCCTGGATGCGGTCGAAACGGCTGATATGGATGACATGCTCCTTGGCTATCTCGCCCGAAAGTTCGGTGAGCAATTGCTCCCGCACCTTGGCGCCGACCAGAGCCGTATCCTGCTGCGAGAAGGAGAGGCTTGCCCCCAGACTGAGCGCTAAGAAAACCGTCATAAAAAACAATCTTTCCCCCTGCTCATAATCCTACCTGCTTAGTTCGCATCCTTAAATATAAATAAAGATACTTAAAAGAATCAAAAGCAAATATAGAATAAATTGCAAAGGTTGTCAACCTTGTATCCTGTATTACTTTTATGGTTGACTTCTATGATATAATTATTAATCTAAACATATTGAGATAGCAAAGAAAGGATGAGAAGATGAAATTGCCAGAATTCTCGGTCCGCCGACCGGTTACTGTGTTGATGATTATTATGGTGATACTTGTTCTGGGTGTCATCTCTTTCCCCCAACTGGGGCTCGACATGCTGCCAGATATCACCTATCCCATCATCTCCGTCATAACCGAATACGAGGGAGTTGCCCCGGAGGATATGGAGAAGATGGTCACCCGCCCCCTGGAAGAAGGCATCAGCACTGTGAAAGGGGTCAAGTCGGTCAGCTCCACCTCCCAGGAGGGGATGTCGTTTATTATGGTTGAATTTGAGTGGGGAACAAACTTAGACTTTGCCGCCCAGGACATACGCGACAATATAGGGCTTATGGAGGAATTCCTTCCCGAAGAAGTCTCTAAGCCTCTGATAGTAAAATTTGACATCTCCCAGATGCCCATCCTGATGTATGGGATTACCGGCAGGATGGATTTAAAGGAACTGCGCCAATATGTCAACGACAATATCAAGCCCCGAATCGAGAGGCTGGAGGGGGTTGCCTCAGCCATGGTTTTCGGGGGTTTGGAGCGGGAGATACTAATAAACATAGACAAGGCAAAGCTCACCGCTCGCAACCTCTCCCTGCCGCAGGTCGTTCAAGCCCTGAGGGCTGAAAATCTCAACCTTCCCGCCGGGCACCTGACCAGAGCGGATACCGAATACCTCATCCGCACCGTGGGAGAGTATAATAGCGTGGAAGATATTCGTAACACTATAGTTGCGCTGCAGAATGACCGTCCCATATACCTCAAAGACATCGCTGCAGTGGATGATGCCTACGCCGAGCGTCGGAGCTATGAGCGCATGAACAAGCGCACCGGCTTAGCGTTAGTTATCAGCAAGCAGTCAGGAGCTAACACGGTAATCGCTTCCAATAGGGTTCTCAGGGAGATGGAGATAATCAAGGAAAGGCTCCCTGCAAATATTGAGATTATGTCCTTCTGGGACACTTCCGAGACTATAAAGCGCGTGGTCACTGGCACAGCCAGCAACGGCTTATGGGGGGGTCTGCTGGCGGTGGTCATTCTCCTCCTTTTCCTGGGGAACTGGCGCCCCACCCTTATTATCGCATTAGCCATACCACTTTCTGTGGTTGTCACCTTTATTGCCATCTACTTTTCTGATTTCACCCTCAATATTATGACCCTCGGGGGCTTAGCCCTGGGGGTGGGGATGCTGGTGGATAACGCCGTGGTAGTTATTGAAAGCATCTTCCGCAATATTGAAGAGGGGAAAGAGAGGAAAAAAGCATCGGTAATAGGGGCTTCGGAGGTGGGAATGGCCATTACCGCCTCCACCCTGACCACCATAGCGGTCTTTCTCCCCATGCTCTATACCAAAGGGATGGTAGGCAAGCTCAGCCGCGGTATGGCTCTGACGGTGGCTTTCGCCCTGTTCGCCTCGCTGTTTGTGGCCCTTACCATCGTCCCTATGATGGCTTCCCGCATCCTCCTAAAAGCCAAACAGGGGAAGGTGGGGAAGTTTATCCCACAGTTCAGCGGGAAGAAGTTTCGCCATTTCCAGAGCAGATATAAGGAACTCCTCCAATGGGTCTTGCAGCATCGGAAAATAGTTATCCTCATTACTCTGGGACTCTTTGTGATAAGCCTGGGATTGTTTAGATTCGTGGGGATGGAGTTCATGCCCCGCCACGATACGCCTTTCTTCTTTTTGCTTATGAAGCTTCCTGTAGGAACACCCCTGGAGAAGACCGACCTGTATATTCGGCAAATAGAGGATGCCCTAATGGAGCAAGAGGAGACGGAATCAGTCACGGCAATTGTCGGTCTTTCCCAGGCTTCTAAGCAGGATGCCGCCTTCGGATTTGGGGCAAGCGATGTCAACGAAGCCGAGGTTTTCGCCAAACTGGTGGACAGGGAGAAGAGGGAGCGGAGCTCAAGTGAGTTTGAAGAGGATATCCGACAGCTTGTCCCCAAGATAAAAGGAGCGAAAACCACCATTTTTGATATGAGCCAAATGTTCACTGGCGCCGGGGGGGCACAGGCACCCATTGAGATCAAGGTATTTGGAAAGGACCTCCCTGTGCTAAAGGCTCTTGCCGAAGAGATAGCCCAGCAGATAAGCGATGTGGAAGGATTGAGGGATATAGACACCACCCTGAGAGAAGGTAAACCCGAACTTCAGATAAGGCTCAATCGCCAGCAGGCGGCTGACCTGGGGCTCACCGTAGGGCAGGTAGCTGCTTCCATTCAGACCGCTATGCAGGGGAGTGTGGCCACCCGCTACACCTCTGGTGGGGAGGAGATAGATGTCAGGGTAAGGCTTCGGGAAGCCGACCGACGCTCTCTGGAGCACCTCCAGGACCTCCTCATTCCTTCACCATTCGGATTCTATACCCCCCTCCATCAAGTAGCCAATCTGGAGTACAAGATAGGACCGGTCAAGATTACCCGGGAAGACCAGGAGCGGAAGGTCTCGGTCACCGCTAATGTCTTCGGCAAAGACCTGGGAAGCGTTACCAGCGACATTAATAGGAAGCTTGAGGATATCACGCTCCCCTCGGGCTACTTTATGGAGATAGGGGGGCAATACGAGAGCATGATGGAGATGATTCAGGGGCTCTCTATAGCCTTGCTTCTGGCTATCGTTCTGGTCTATATGGTGATGGCGGCTCAGTTTGAGTCGCTTATCCATCCCCTGGTGGTGATGTTCACCATACCATTAGCCATAATCGGGGTGGTAGCATCACTTCTCATCACTGGCCAAACCCTCTCCATGCTCAGCTTTATGGGGGTTATCATGCTGGCGGGTATAGTGGTCAACAACGCCATAGTCATGATTGATTATGTCAACCAACTCCGCCGGAGAGGGATGACCAGAACCGAAGCCCTGCTTCAAGGAGCATCCATCAGGCTGCGACCCATCCTGATAACCTCTATAACCACTATCCTGGCTATGCTCCCCATGGCTCTGAGCCGGAGCCAGGGTGCGGAGATGCGCTCCCCATTGGCTGTGGTGGTCATCGGGGGTTTAATCACTTCCACCTTCCTCACCCTGCTGGTGGTACCTACCATTTACACCCTGCTGGAAGACCTCTTCCACCGCAAAAAGAAGGCAGCTCTCCAGGAAGAAAAGGCGTAAATATTTAGCCTCCGCTCGCAGGATTGAAAAAGGATTACACACCCCAAGAGTATGCTCTGTGCCCTTTCCCAATTCCTGGCAGTACCCGATAGAAAGATATCTCCTTTTCGGATTTGCTATCCCACTTTATTTTCTTAGTTTTAGAAGGAGAGCAGGTAGGAAAACTTGAAGAAGAGGCGGGTGTCTTCGGGTTCGGGATCGCTCACCGCGGACAGGTTTCTGCGGTCGCGGTAGCCGATGTAGATGCCGCTGCGGGAGGTCAGCTCGTAGGAGACCAGGACATCGGTGGTGAGCTGGGTTGACTCTAAATTGTACTGGGCGAGGAATCTGCTCCGCAGCCGGTGGCTGAAGTTGTAGCCCACCCTCAATAAATAAAGCCCCCGTACCTCTTCCAGCTCCCCGCTGCTGAAGAATTGCTGGATGTAGTTCACCCTTCCACCCATCCGGAACTTGGCTCCCACTTTGGCGGTTAAATCTACACTGTAGGAGCGGCTCTTCCCGATGTAGTAGTCATCGTAATCGATGAAATCCCCCATGAAGATGTGAAAGCCCCCGTGCACCGGGCTGGTCTCGGGTATGCGAAGGTAGATCATCATCCCCTGGGGCAGATCATAAAGCGTCTTCTCGGAGAGCTCCTCCCCCTGGTAGAAGATGTTGTAAAGCTCCTTCTCGCTGCTCAGCCGTATCCCCGTATTCCAGAAGTTCTTCCACTGCTGGGAGAAGCCGAACTCCCATTGGGAACGCTCCAGCCATCCCTGGTGGTTATCAAACTGCCTGAACTCCGCCGAGAAGGTGAGCTGCCGCACCCCCCAGCGGTTGATGAACGGCTTGAACCTGAGGTTGAGCTCGTTGCCCACCCTGTCCACCTCGGGGTAGTAGCCTATCTGGCTTACATCAAACTCCTCGCCGATGTCACGGCGGGTGATATCTGCACTGAACAGGTTGGAGTTGTAACTGAAGCTGGCCAGATAGGCGAGGTTATCTCTGAAGCCCCCATCGTCGCCCGGATTGGAACTCAGGGCCACCTGGGAGCTTATCCTCACATGGTCGCCAAAGGCTAAATTCAGGTCAAGCCCGTGGGCGCGCTGTGGGTAATAGTCAACCCCCTGCTTCTGGTCGCGGTTGACAGTGAGGAAGCCAATGGACGATTTCCTCAGAATGTCTCGCTGCAGGCGGAAGACAAAGAAATTCGCTCCTTCCACCGGGTAGGATTCCCCTTCCTCAAAGTAGGAGGTCTGGCTGGTGAGGGTTTCGATGATGCCGATTTGCTGGTTGCCCAGCTTGCCGGTGATTTTGCTGCCGAACATAATGCGATGCTCCGTGTTGTCGGGCAGCAGAGTGCCTATCCTGCGGCTAAAGAACAGCTGCAGCGGGGTCTTGAAGATGAAGGAACCCTCGGTGAAGAACTCCCGCTTTTCGGGATAGAACAGCTCCCAGCGGGAAAGCCGTACATTCTCTTCGTCGACCTCGGTCTGACCGAAATCGGGGTTGACCGCCAGGTTGGCTACCAGGTTGGGGGTCAGGCTGTAACGGAAGTCTATCCCGCCGTTGTAAAAGCGCCTTCCCTCGCCGGATAGATACTCCGAGGAGGTCTCCTGACGGAAGCTGGTGAAGGGTATGAGGTCCAGGTGGCGATAGTGCGGCAGCTCTCGCAGCCCCTGCAGCACCCCGCATTTGGAGGGCTTCATGTTCATGTCGAACCTTTGCAGCGGATACCACATGGCGACCTCGTTCTTGCGGGCGATGTTGCGCCCCAACTGCAGCCCCCAGCTCTGCTCCGGGCGGGCAGGGTATTTGAGGGTCTTGAAGGGGATGGCCATCTCCGCCATCCACCCCTCATCACACATGGAGACCGCACTGTACCACACCCCGTCCCAGCTGTTATCCCGCATGCCGGAACCCCTCCCCCATCCTTGCTGCTCCGACTCCCAGCCCGACCGGATCATCGCCAAGGTAGAAAACCGCGATGCCTTGCGCAGCTCCGACCGGGTGGCCGTGCTGGTGGACACC
>CABWKN010000078.1 GCA_902505605.1 Candidatus Guanabacterium sedimentis | reverse complement strand
CTTCTACCTCCGTCCCGAAGTTGAGTTCCACTCAGGGAAAAAGCTCACTGCTGAGGATGTTAAATACACCTTCGAGAGCCTGCTGGATGAGAACTTTTTTTCTCCTAAAAAGGAGCACTTCCGCATAACCCAGGCCATCGATGTGGTGGATGACCTCACGGTAAGAATTACCCTTCGGGAGCCCTTCTCCTCGTTCCTCATCAATGTGGCCGGAATCGGCATTATTCCCCAGGGCTCGGGCGAGGAATGCCACCTCCGACCCATAGGGAGCGGACCTTTTAAATTTCGCTATTATAAAGAAGACGAGGAAGTCGCATTTGCCGCGTTCAACAACTACTGGGGAGAAAGACCGAAGGTGGACGGGATTATCTATAAGATAATTCCCGACTCCACCACCAGAGTGCTGGAGCTGCGGAAGGGGAGCGTTGATTTAGCTATCAACGCCATCCCTGAGGAGCTTATTTCTACAATGGAAAACGAGCCACACCTGAAGGTGCTGAAAAAGCAGGGGTGTATCTATTCTTATATAGGCTTGAATATGAAAGACCCCATCCTTGCTCACCGGAAGGTCCGACGGGCAATAGGCTATGCCATTGACCGGGAGGGAATAATTGAGGGTCTGCTCCACAACTTCGCCACCCCCGCCTCCGGTATCTTAGCCCCCTCTAACTGGGCTTACGAGGGGGAAGTAACCACATTCTCCTATAATCCCTCCCAAGCAAGGGAGCTGCTGGACGAAGCCGGCTTTCCCGACCCCGATGGGGATGGTCCCCGGGGGCGATTTCAACTGGTCTTTAAAACTCCCACCTTTAAATGGGCACGGGACATCGCTACTGTTATTAAGGAAAACCTTAAAGAGGTGGGAATAGACATCGAGGTAAAGTCGTACGAGTGGCAGACCTTTTACAATGACATCATCAAAGGGAATTTCCAACTTTATCCCCTGCGCTGGATAGGTGCTACCGACCCCGATATCTACCGCTACTGTTTTCATTCCCAAAGCCTCCCCCCGAAGGGCGCCAACCGAGGAGGCTACCAGAATCCTACCATCGACCGATTAATTGACCGGGCAAAAATCACCACCGATACGCAAGAGCTTAAAAAAATCTATTCTGAGATTCAGAAAATCATCGCTTACGACGCCCCTTACATCAGCCTATGGTATAACACCAACGTTGCCTTAATGAGGAACGAGATTCAGGGATTGACCCTCTATCCCACCGCTACCTTCCGGGTGTTGAACAAAATATATATCAAATAAAAAACAACACACGGCACCATAAAAATCTCTTTAATTTCAATGCCAAACATGTTATAATTTTATGTAATATTTGCAATAAGTAAAAAAGGAGTTTTTTTCTCAGGGGGTTAAAAGAGGCACATATCCAGCCGAGGATAAGTAGTAACAGAAGAGAGGAGTTCAAAATTGTGGTAAACTTGGTTGAAAAGCAAACTCTCGGAGTAGCTGTGCGAAAAACATTGATGAGTGATAGAGAACAGAAAGGAGTCCATTCATGACCATTAAAAAATCTGATAAGATATGGTTCAACGGAAAATTCATAAACTGGGATGACGCAAAAATACACATCCTGTCCCATGTGATAAGCTACGGAACCGCTATGTTTGAAGGGGAGAGATGCTATAATACCAAAAAAGGACCTGCGGTATTTCGCCTTAAGGACCATACCGATAGGCTTTTTAATTCCTGCAAGATATACCGAATGGATATCCCTTTCTCTAAAAAGGAGTTCAACGATGCCTGTCTGGAGACCATTCGCACAAACAGGATGAAGGAGTGCTATCTCCGCCCCATCGTCATCAGGGGATACGGCTCAATCGGGGTAGACCCGTTCCCCTGCCCGATAGATGTGTATATTGCAGTGTGGGAGTGGGGAAAATATCTGGGAGAGGATGCATTAGAAAAGGGAGTGGATGTGAGAGTCTCCTCCTGGACAAGGATGGCTCCTAATACCTTCCCCGCTTTAGCCAAATGCGCAGCTAACTATATGAACTCCCAGTTAATAAAAATGGAAGCTGTAGTCGATGGTTATATTGAGGGGGTCTCCCTCGATATTAACGGCTATGTGAGCGAGGGAAGTGGAGAAAATATCTTCATTGTGCGAGATGGGAAGCTTCTTACTCCCCCTCTGAGCTCCTGTATTCTCCCTGGAATTACCAGGGAAACCATCATCACCATCGCTCAAGACCTGGGTTACGAGGTGACTGTCCGCAATATTCCGCGAGAAGAACTCTACCTAGCCGATGAAGTCTTCTTCACCGGCACAGCGGCGGAGGTCACCCCCATCAGGTCGATTGACCGCATTATTATAGGGAAAGGGAAAATAGGTCCTGTAACCAAACAACTGCAGAGTGAGTATCTTGCTCTAGCAAGAGGGGAGAAGCCCAATAAATATAGTTGGTTAACCTATCTATGAGAAACTCTAACTATAAGGGTCTATTGGGACAAACAACAATCACCCTTATTCACTGCATAACGCATAGTAACGAGTAAATATCTCAACTGAGAAGGAGACTATGAGATATGCATATTGACGACCTACTGAAAAGGGCAGTAGAAAAGAACGCCTCCGACCTCCATCTGAAAGTGGGCTCTCATCCCCATATCAGGATTTTTGGCAACCTCATCCCTCTGGTTGATTTGCGCCGACTTACCCAGGACGATACCCTCCGCATGGCTTTTGAACTGATGAATGACCGTCAGAAGGAGAAGTTCAAGAGAAACCTGGAGATAGACATCGCATACAGCGTTCCGGGTCTGGGGCGATTTCGATGCAACATCTTCCAGCAGCGAGGCACCATCGGATTGGTTCTGCGAGTGATCTCTTTTGAAATCAGCACAGTAAGAGAACTGAACCTTCCCCCCATTCTGGAAAAGATATCCATGGAAAAAAGGGGGCTGGTATTATGCACAGGAACCACCGGCAGCGGCAAATCGACCACCCTGGCTGCTATGATCGATTACATCAATAACCATCGCACCGAGCATGTAATTACCATCGAAGACCCCATAGAATTCCTGTTCAAAGACCGCAAATGCATAATTAACCAGAGAGAGGTGGAAGTAGATACCCGCAACTTCGCTATTGCCTTGCGCCATGCCCTGCGTCAAGACCCTGATATAATCATGGTAGGGGAGATGAGGGACTACGAGACCATCGAGACCGCAATTGTAGCTGCTGAGACAGGGCATCTGGTTATGAGCACCTTGCACACTATCGATGCCACCGAGACCGTCAACCGCATCATATCGGTCTTTCCCCCTTACCAACAGAAGCAAATCCGCCTGCAGCTGGCATCAGTGCTGAAAGCGGTCATCTCCTTGAGGCTTCTGCCGATGGCGGATGGGAAGGGACGTGTGCCGGCAGTGGAGGTTATGGTTTCTACCCCATACATCAGAGATTGTATAATCAATAAGGAGAAGACTCACATCATTCCGGCTGCTATTGGCGCCGGGGTCTCTCAGTATGGGATGCAGACCTTTGACCAGTCCCTCTTCAAGCTCTATAATAAGGAGCTTATCTCCTATGAGGAAGCCCTACGGCATGCCTCCAATCCGGAGGACTTCAAGCTGAAAGTCAAGGGAGTGCAATCCACCAGCGACTTGTCCCGCGAGGAGATAGAGAAGCTACTGGAATGGGAGGAGAAAAAAGAGGACGACGAGGAATCCCCCTTCATTTTCTCCAATCAACCCGAGTGACACTAAACTGAGGAAATGACCGAAGAAACCAGCCCGAAGAGCTATGCTGTAGCTCTGAAACTCCTCTCCATACGAGCACGAAGCCAGGCTGAGATGGAAAAGCTGCTGGAAAAAAGAGCCTTCCCCGAGGAAGAGATTGCCACTACCATTAAGATTCTAAAAGAGAAGAACTACTTAGACGACTTTCAGTTTGCCTACCAGTATTCTTTATTCGGGGCTACCAACCGCTTAATGGGCAGGCACAGACTGTTTCAGAAGCTCTTAGAAAAGGGAGTGGCGGCTCAGGTTATCCACCGTGCCCTGGATCAGCTCTTTAACGAAATTGATGAGGAAAAGCTCCTGGAGAAAGCCATCGGTAAAAAAGTGCGGCTGCATGGTCTACCTAAAACTATTAATGATTTAAAAAGGCTCTACGATTACATCTACCGCCGCGGCTTCCCCACAGAACTGATATGGAAAAAATTAGCGCCTTATAAGAAGAGACTTAGTGAGGTAACTTTTTAAAAAATGAAAAGCGACGAGATTAGAGCCAGGTTCCTGGAATACTTCCGCAAGCGAGATCACAAGATTGTGCCCAGCTCCTCTTTGATACCGCATAAAGACCCTACCCTGCTGTTCACCAATGCAGGAATGAACCAGTTCAAGGAGGTCTTTCTGGGGAAAGAGAAACGCCCTTACACTCGTGCTGCATCATCCCAGAAGTGCATGCGAGCGGGCGGCAAACACAACGACCTCGACAATGTCGGGCTCACCGACAAGCATCACACCTTCTTCGAGATGCTGGGCAACTTCTCGTTCGGCGACTACTTTAAAAAAGAAGCTATAGAGATGGGCTGGGAGCTGCTGATAGAAGGTTACGGGCTCCCCGAGGACCGAATGCTGGTCAGTGTGTATCAAAAGGATGACGAGGCATATAACATCTGGAGCAAGGATATAGGAGTGGATCCTTCAATAATATACCGCCTGGGCGAGAAGGACAACTTCTGGGCTATGGGGGATACCGGTCCCTGTGGTCCCTGCTCGGAGATTCACTATGACCGGGGCAAGGAGTTCGGGTGCGGGCGCCCCGACTGCAGTATCGAGTGCGACTGCGACCGATTCTTTGAGCTGTGGAACCTGGTCTTCATGCAGTACAAGCGGGACGAAAAAGGGGAGCTATCTCCCCTCCCCTCGCCCTGCATTGATACCGGAATGGGGCTGGAGAGATTAGCTACCATCCTGCAAGGAGCAAAAAGCAATTATGAAAACGACCTCTTCCGACCCATAGTGGAGAGATTGCTGGAGCTGGGTAACCTGGAGCAGGGAGCCAGCCGAAAAGAGGACATCGCCATCCGCATTATAGCCGACCACCTGCGGGCAATCACCTTCGCCGTCAGCGATGGGGTCATGCCCTCCAACGAGGGAAGAGGATATGTGCTGAGGAGGATTATCCGCCGGGCTATCCGTCAGGGACAATTGTTGGGCTTTGCCGAGCCTTTCCTTTATAAATTGACCGGATTAGTCGCTCACATTATGAGGAATCCCTTCCCGGAACTCATGGACAGCAGAGACTTCGTCGCCCGGGTATGCCTGGCAGAGGAGGAGCGCTTCCACACCACCCTCACCCAGGGGATAAAGCAGGTAGAGGAAGTGCTGGAGAAAGTGGAGAGCAGCAAAGGAACCATCGTTCCCGGGGGCGAGCTCTTCCGCCTCTACGATACCTTTGGGGTTCCCCTGGACCTGGTGGAGGAGATCGCCGCCGAGAGAGGATTGACAGTCGACCACAAAGGCTTTAAGCAGCACCTGGAGGGGCAGAGGGAAAAAGCCCGACTCGCCTGGCTGGAAGGAGCGGAGGAGGATGTCAAGGATGTCTACCGAAAGCTGGCACCCCGAATAAAAACCACCTTTGCTTAGCCGCTCCACCTGCTGTGAGCCTTTGATTATAGCGACTATTTTGGCATCTTCAATGGTGGTGGTTTCGTAGCCTACAAAGGTGGTTTTTATTCGGGGTGCCAGCT
>CABWKN010000077.1 GCA_902505605.1 Candidatus Guanabacterium sedimentis | reverse complement strand
ATTCAACACAGTTATGCAAAACGAAAAGATAGCTGTAATAGCGCTTGTGGTTATAATAGTAGGAGCATTATCTGTATTTCTAGTAGCCACCTATGGCGAAGACATCCTTAACAACCTTTTTCAAGAAGAAAAAACAATTGAACTTGGAGATTGTGCCGACGTGAATTATATTGGAACATTAGTCGATGGTACCGTTTTTTACTCATCATATGATGATGTAGAAAACAAAACAGGTGGGATACCAGAGAAGATATTTGTTAGTTTGAATGAGACCGAAACACCTCCTGAAGGATATGAACTGTATTCATCAGGTATGATAGAAGGATTCATGGAAGGACTTGTTGGGTTAAAAGCAGGTGAAACAGCAACAATTGGTCCTATACCTCCAGAGAAAGCATATGGAGCAAACAAACTTGGAATAGGCGATACCTTCAGCACAAGCAATCTTGCTATGGTGATGAACCAAACAGTGGAAGTTATTGAACTCACTGATGAAAGCATAAGCCTAAAATGGATAGGTATGGAAGATTTAGGTAATTTTACAATGCCTCAAATGATTATAAAAAACCTATCAAGTTTAGACCAAAATGAAATGGTGATTTATCCACCGCCATACTACCTATGGGAAAATTCCTCAAAAATAATAAACATTGCAGATGAAACAGTAGAGGTAAAATTAACTCCCACAAAAGGCACAAACATATCTGAAACCATTCAACCTGTCCAGTACAACGATAAAATTATATTTATCCTCCCTGATGCAACAACTGCTGTATGGAATGATACAAGTATAACACTCGCCACTTCTCCAGAGGTAGGTAATAACTATACATATAGTCAGGACACTGGTTATGATATAATAAACATGACGCTTACAATAGAAAGCGTTGTTAACGATACAATAAATATTTCAATTCTATATGACGGTGAGAAATCCTACCAGTTATCTAATAAAACCCTTAATTTTGACAGAACCTATTCTATGCCTCGGTTATACAAAGACATTCCATCTATGTATCAGGAATATATTTTCGGGCAAGATATTATAAGAGCAGGATATAGCATGCATGAACTAGCCGGAGAAGAACTAATCTTTGAGGTAACAATAGAAAACGTTTACAAAACAAGTTGATTTTTTATCTCTTTTTCAACTATCTCCAAAAACTCTTCTTCTTTTCCTTTCGGAATCGTAGCACCAGCTGCAATATCATGTCCACCGCCAACCCCGTTGAGCTCCTTTGCAGCATGTTTCAACGCCGATGACAAATTAAGACCTTTATCGATTAATGCTTGAGTAGCTCGTGCAGATACCTTCACGTCACCGTTTTCTGTATACGCAAAACCCAGGAGTGGTACGCTGCTGTCAACATCCTCTGAGTTCAACAACATATTTGTGACAATCCCAATGATAGTATCACGTATGCCTTCTTTTGCATGGAAAAACTGCACAAACGTACGTTTCTGTATCTCTTCTTCCTTTGCAAACGACAGAGGCGGGGCTTCCTCTCTCACCTCATCCATTGGGGGCGGGTAAGCAGTGGGTGTCCTTCGTTCGGTTAGTTCTTCCAGATGGGTGATTACCTCCTCAATTGGGGTTAGCTTTGACAGGTGGACGAGCTTGATGAGGGTTGCCTCCAGCAGGAACCTCGGCTGGGGCGAAAACTTGAGCAGGGGCTCAGCTTGAGTGAGGACGTTGAGGAATCTGATGAGCTCTTGCTGGGTTAGCTGAGAGGCTTGCTTGGAGATGCTGCGAAACTCCTCTTCGGGTAGGTTGACCAGCTCCTGCGGGGTGGGGGAGATTTTGATGACCAGCATGTGGCGAAAGTGGGTGATGAGCTCGTAAAGGAACTGGTAGGGGTCGTAGCCATAGTCGATGAGTTTGTCCACCAGCTTCAGAATGCGGGCGGGATTCTTCTCAATGATGTCGGCGGAGATGTCGATGAGAAGTTCGCGGTCGATGATGCCTATCAGGCTGACTACCTCGCTGTGGGGCACCTTCTTGCCGCTGAAGGAGATGAGCTGGTCCAGGGTGCTCTGGGCATCGCGAAGGCTTCCCTCGGAGGAGAGGGCGATAAGGTGGAGGCTGGGGTCGCTTATCTCTATACCTTCCATTTTGGCGACAGCTTTGAGGTTTTCTACAATTTGCTTATGAGGGATGCGCCGAAAATCAAAGTGCTGACAGCGGGAGATGATGGTGGGGGGAATTTTATGATAATCGGTGGTGCACAGCACGAAGACCACATGAGATGGCGGCTCTTCCAGGGTTTTCAGCAGGGCATTGAAGGCCGGGGTGGTAAGCATATGAGATTCATCAATGATGTAGACCTTGTATTTTCCGCGGGCAGGGGCATATCTCACATTCTCCCTGAGCTCCCGCGCCTCGTCAATTCCGCGGTTAGAGGCGGCGTCGATCTCATAGACATCGACCGAGGAGCCGGCAGAAATCTCCCGGCACGAGTCGCACTTGTTGCAGGGCTGAGGGGTGGGACCCTCCTGGCAGTTGAGCGCCTTGGCCAGGATGCGGGCGGTGGTGGTTTTTCCCACTCCGCGGATTCCCGAGAAGAGGTAGGCGTGGGCGATGCGGTTCTGGGAGATGGCGTTCTGCAAGGTGCGGACAATAGGCTCCTGACCGATTATCTCCTCAAAGCTCTGGGGACGAAGCTTTCGGGCAAAGACTAAATAAGACATTGAGGCTTACCTTAATTATGAGTGATAAGGGGGAAAAATTCACCCCCAACACACTGTTACATACTTTCGGTTTGCTTTCAAGCTGGCTGTGCACCTTTCTTCGAAGTAAATGGTGAGTGTTTATCAACAGCCGACAAGACTTAGGGTGACCTGCGGCACATATAAGGTTCTGCTTACCGCTGCTTCCTCCCGGATCTGACGGGGTTCACAGATTTATATTGCACAGGGCCCAAGCCCTTAAAGCCAAACCGCTGACAACTAACCTCCCATTTGGGCTCCTCGGAAAGGGATTCAGTCCTGTTATAGCGGATTACAGGTTACAGGGCACCGCTAGCTCCCCACTTAGCACAGCCAGCCACCAGATTTTAAAAGAGCTTACTACAAATATATCTCTTTTTGGATAAAAAGGGAAGGGAATTTTGAGAGCTCAGGGAGATTTTCAGCCCTGACATTAAAGGAGTTCCTGCAGTGAAGACAATCCAATAAGAGAGCTCTATTCTTTGATGATAGGTATATAGGAGGCTGCAGAGTGTTTTCTCTTAATAGTGAGTGAAGAAATAGATCAATGATGATGGCGGAGAGGGTGGGATTCGAACCCACGGTACGGTTCCCCGCACACACGCTTTCCAAGCGTGCTCCTTCGGCCTCTCGGACACCTCTCCGCCGCTGAAAAAATTTTAATTCAGGCTGTCAATGAGCATCATATGGCGGAGGGGGTGGGATTCGAACCCACGTGCCCCGGGATTAGCGGGACAAGCCGATTTCGAGTCGGCCCCGTTACGACCACTTCGGTACCCCTCCGCCGGCAGAATTCCTTTCGTGCCCGGGCTCTGGTTTACGCCTTAGCGGGCTGTGTCTCCCCCCTCTTCCGCTGGAAGAAGTCCTGCAGAAGCTGGCGGCACTCCTTTTCCATAACCCCCGATGTTACGGCAAAACGGTGGTTGAGCCCTGGCATGCGGGCGATATCCTGGGTAGAGGAGATAGCCCCTGCTTTGGGGTCGGGAGCTCCGTAGAACAGCATCTTGATGCGTGCCTGAACCATGGCTCCCACGCACATCATGCACGGCTCCAATGTAACATAGAGGGAGGCTTCGGGCAGACGATAGTTTCCCATCCGGGTCGCTGCCTCCCGCAGGGCTATAATCTCGGCATGGGCAGTGGGGTCGTTGGTAGCCATCGGTTGATTGTGCCCCCGACCTATGAGCATCCCCTGTGATACCACCACCGCGCCGACAGGAACCTCCTCAGCCTGAAGTGCTTTACGGGCTTCTTTCAGAGCGAGCCTCATCCATTGCTCATCCTGTTGGGGGATCATTGGTCTCTCTCATAACATAAAAATATGGCACGCCCAGACGGATTCGAACCGCCGACCTTCTGATTCGTAGTCAGACGCTCTATCCAGCTGAGCTATGGGCGCACCATTCAGTTTCAGTCACTTAGAGTAATTGATGTTTTCCAATTTGCTGTTCATTTTATTTTATAGCATTTTTCAGGGTCTGTGTCAAGATAGGAAACAGACCCAAAATTGCCGATAGGGTTTTGCGACACTCATTTTCTGTCCCTGGTGAGGGATTATTTCCCTGTTTTATGTTTTTAAAGAGCGCTTCACAGCCAGAGAAGCATCCAGGCCCTGCCCACAGCTATCATAGAAGACACTTCCTGCTTCTGGCAGGGACACCCTCTTCTTTTTTTCTCTCTCTTAAGCTTATCTCTCAGGTGAACTCAAGGCAGCAGTGTCGCATCATAAGATAGAGCTGGAATTTCTCTTCGGTAGTAGCCAGTTTTAATATCAGGCTTCTTCCGTGGCTGATGAGTTTACCGGGTATCTCTATCAACGCCCACCTCAGGGTGTGGATGGTCTTGTGGTGCCACCCCTCAGGCAGCAGAGAGAGCTTCTGCCAGATGCTGGTGTTATACACCATAACCCCCAGGGCAAACCACAAGGCATTGGCGTTAAAATCCCCGCTGGGCATCTGCTCCATGCCAAAGCCGCTCTTCAGTTCCTTGATGTAGTTTTCCATCTGAGCCCGACTGTTGTATTGCCACACCACCTGTTCCGCCTCTGCCTCAAGGTCGGTGGCGATGACATGATAGCCATAAGTCTCCGGCTTAAACAGATTCCTCTGGAGATTCTGCCAGCGGACAACCACCAGGCGGAAGGCTTCCTCCGTGGCGTTCATGCAGTGCACTGTTTCGGCTACCTCCCGGTCGCTGACTATGCCTTCTTTGTCCCTTAAGGGCTTCCAATCCCCCTCGGCTATCCCCCCCATGGCTTGCTTGACGGCCCGGTCCTGATCAGCCGCCACGGTGAAGCGTATCTTATTTCTGCGGCACCAGTTGATCACCTCCGCCTGATACAGGGCAGAATCGGAACTCAGATGCGCTATCCTCTTCCCCTCAGGGAGCACCCTCAGGCACTGCTTAAGAAACCCCACCGCTTTGGAGCCGGCTCCTGCATTGCCCGGCCTGAACTGCCCATGAAGTATGAGCGGCAGCTCCTTCAGCCCGATAGCCCGCAAAAACTCGGCATATAAGGCTAACCCCGAGCGGGCAGTAATGTCTTCTTTACTCATTTTTAGCTTGAAAGATAACATGGTTTGCTTTATCATAGGGCAACCCCCTTTTTGGTTTTTCACCTTTTTGGTGAGTATTATACTCACTTTAAACCTTTAAACCAGGAGGGGGTTATATACTTTTATTAAATCCTATCTCTATTTTGGGGACAGAGGAGTGTTTTTTCTCTCTTTCACTTCTCAGAGTGCTGGATTGTGATATAGTCTGTCTTAAAATCTCTATGCTTCCACTTTGGATGTGATATTTAGCATGTCCTCCTGTCTGTAAGCAAAGCTGGAATATAGCTCGGATTAGATTTGCAGCAAGAGGCTCGCAAGAGCCTTTTGATTAACTCCTTAGCTGAATTTCTTAATACTTTATTTCTTCTTTAAAAAGGTTTGGCTTGCTGGTAGAAATATTTACCGCTTTTCTCTATTAGATTGCTATAGAAGACATCTACTTCAAACCAGCTAAATCTCTATCAGCATTAGAGCCCCAGCCAGAAGTAAACCCATTATTATCTGTAAAATATGCTCCTCAGTAGTTGCTCTTGCCTAAGTGCACCTGACCCAGAGCGTTTACCGCGCCGAAGGCTTTGAAGCTGAGCATCATGCTCCCATCAGGCTTGAACACCTTGACTTGGGAGCTACCTCCCTCGCCGTGAGCGCATATTATCTCGCAGATGTGGTCGTTATCTATGTCAGAAGCAGTTATTTGCACATCACCATTGATGTTTCCGCCAAAGCCAAAAGCGATAAATCCGCTGATTAAAGTGCCATCCTTTTCAAACAGCCTGACCCAGTTTGCTCCATTAAAGCCGGTGGCGGCGGCTATCTCTAACACAGCATCGGCATCAAAATCTCCCACCGCCAGATGCACCTCTCCGCCGGGGTTCTCGGCGGAACTGAATGCCTGGAAGGAGCGGATGAAGGTTCCCTGATTGTCGAATATCTTTATCTGGGAGCTGCCGCCCTCTCCCATACCGGCGATTATCTCGTCAATGCCATCGGCTTTTTCTAAGTCACCAGCTGCCAGATGCACCTCCCCCTGAGCATTAGCTGCACCAAAGGCTTTGAAGGCTGTGATGAATAATCCAGTATTATCGAAGACCTTGACCCACGACTTTCCCCCTTCTCCCTGAGCTACCGCTATTTCAATATTAGCAGGATTAGCATCAAAGTTCCCTACCGCCAGATGCACCTCGCCGTTGACATTTGAAGCACCGAAGGATTTGAAGGCGCTGATGGGTGTGCCATCCACCTCAAAGAGCTTCACCCAGGACTTTGCACCCTCACCCTGACCGGCAACAATTTCATCCAGAGTATCGGCATCCATATCGCCGACTGCCAGATGAACCTCACCCTGGCTATTCACCGCTCCGAAGGCTTTGAAAGTGTTCCAACTGTTTGTCAGGAGGCTGAACTGCTTTATCCAGCTTTTTCCACCAAGCCCGTGAGCGGTGATAAAAGCACCACCGCCTGCAATGAGATAGGTCTCCCCGGCATCAGTGCGTCCACCGGGGTCAGCCCAGGGGGCGCCGACGATTATGTCGCAGTATCCATCTAAATTGACATCTCCGCAGGCCACCGCATCGCCGGAAATATCATTCGCATCATCCCCTGAGATAAGGATGTCAGGTGGCTGGATGTTCAAAACTACCCAGTAAGGAGGTGCTGTTAAGCTGGAGCCGAAGATTATGTAGGTTTCCCCGGCATCTACGCCTCCAGGAGGGTCAGCCGCATAGGCACCGATGATTATATCGTCAAAGCCGTCGGCGTTGATATCTCCGCTGGCAAGCGCACCCCCGGACTCGCTATTAGGGTCATACCCAACGACCTCGAGGTCGGCTGATAGATAAAACAAATCTACAATGTAAGGCGCAATGAAGTTAGCGCCGAAGATGACATCGGTCAACCCGGCATCGAGGTTTCCGAGGTCAGCCAGAGGGGCGCCGATGATTACATCGTCAAAGCCATCGCCGTTTATATCTCCACTGGCAACCTCACGGCCAGAATTGTCCCCATTAAGAGCCCCTTCGACAAGGATATTGGCTGGCGTGGTGTTCAGGTCAATAGTTCTTGGCGGAGTAAAGTTAGCGCCGAAGATGACATAGGTCTGCCCGGCATCAATACGAGATGGTGGAAAGGTAACGGTGTCAGCCATAGGGGCACCGATGATGATATCGTAAAAGCCGTCGGCGTCTACATCTCCGCTGGCCACTGATGAGCCAGAAAAGCTGCTATTTTGATATCCCCAAATGTTGACATAGGCTGGTCCCATGCTCAAATCAAAAACCACAGGGGGAATATAAGCACCGCCGTAAATCACATAGGTAGCTCCGGCATCAGTAAATCCCGTGGGATCATATCCAGGGGCACCTATAATTATATCGTCAAAGATGTCGGCGTTTATATCTCCGCTGGCAACAGAATAGCCGCATGAATCACCAGCAGCATTTCCGTAGATGGTGATATCGGCTGGCTGAAAGCTCAAATCTATACTATAGGGCATTGGAAAAATACCACCAAAGATTACATAGGTCGTGCCGGCATCGGTGCGGGCAGGTGTACCGGGGTCAGCTAAGCGGGCACCGATGATTATGTCATCAAAGCCATCGGCATTGATATCCCCGCTGGCAACTGACCATCCCGTCTCATCATTGGCCATATTACCGTAAATGGTGATGTCGGCTGGCGTAGCGTTCAGGTCCAAAGTGGCTGGCCGTCCGGGTAAGCCATAGACCACATAGACCTCCCCGGCATCAGTGCGTGGTGCGGGAACACCGGGGTCGGCGTGATAGGCACCGATGATGATGTCCATAAAGCCATCGCCGTTTATATCGCCGCTGGCTAAGGCACAACCGGAAGCATCGTTGTTAAGATTTCCTAATACCCGCATATCTCCCCAGACCCTATCCAGGTCAATCACCCGCTGCCCAAACAGTACTCCTGAGTTCGCAAGAAGTAATATCAAAAAAACGGAAACGGTAAAACTGCGCTGCCCCGTCATGTTAGCTTCCTCCTTTTTTCAAAATAGGTTGAAAATTTCACTCCCCGGATGACGGGGAGAATAACAGCTCGGTTGCTAATTTATCTAAGGAATAAATCAGCCCCCGCCAAGCTCTACTTGGCAAGCTCATCTGCTAAGAAAGAGTAAAAATTATCTCATAGACCGCGGAGGAAAAAGCCTTTTAGAAATCTTTAATCTACATCTTCCCTGATACCTCCTTTCTCTATATGGAAAATATATAAAA
>CABWKN010000076.1 GCA_902505605.1 Candidatus Guanabacterium sedimentis | reverse complement strand
GAGAAAAATGAATGATTTCTTCTGCGCAAATCTTAAGCTGAATGTGAAGGATTTTTATCAATTAGGGTTAAAAATACATACAAACCCGGAGGCGAGATAGATTTTCCCTCCCTTTCTTTGCTTATTTATGGCAAGAAAAAAGTCTATCTCCCTCCGGTTATCTCCTTTAAGGAGAACAAAAAAGTATCAAGTATGAGAGCAATATTAATGTATAACAGTAGGCTGAGCAGAAGATAACCCTATTTAGATGCAATAATTAGGGACAAAGATTAGAAAAGCAATGCTTCCTTTAACCCTGCGGTCTTTATGAATTCTTTTAAAGCTGGGGTAATAGAGGAATTTCTTAATTTCCCTCTTATCGCCATAAATTAGTTTCAGCAAGAAAGCCATTTTCAAAAACCTTCACCTTATCCGCTATCAGGCTGCACGCTCCGAAGTCATCCTGGACTTTTCCCTCAAAAACATAGGGACCTCTATCCACCGTGAGATGCCCGTATCTTGAGTAAACTCTGGGAAACAAGGTCACCTCATAGGTCCCTGTCAGGTCTTCCATGGACATGAATTTCATATAGCTCCCCGATTTCCTGCACCGGACCCTCTTGGCAGCTATCAGCCAGCCCGCCATGGTGACCCTCCTCTCCACATAGCTCATCATTCTATCCGCCGGGACTGGATGCCACTGCACTATCTCATCATGATAAATCTCCAGAGGATGCCTGGTCAGGGGAAAGCCGAGCAGCTCTGACTCAATGCGGCATTTCTCCAGGGCTGAGTAATCCTCCACCTCCGGAATCTTGGGGGCAATATCCTCTCTGAATAGGGAGAGGGAAAGGTCGCTGCGGAGCCTGGTGTAGCCCATATCCAGCATCCACAGCAGCTCAGGTCTGCTCTTCCTGAAGCAGTCGCATGCCCCTACCCGGATGAGGTTTCTCAACTCCTCATAGCCGACCTTGGTTCTCACTATCAGCTCGGAAAGGGATTTATACCATCCTCTCTCCCGTTCCTGCACTATTGATTTTATTGAGCTCGCAGTCAACCCCTTTACCTGCATCAGCCCCACCCTGACCTGATTTCCCCGACCGGTGTATTTGAGCTCACTGCGGTTCACACAGGGCGGCAGGATTTCGAGACCTATTCTCCTCGCCTCCTGGATGTAGGCAGAGGTTCCGTAGAAGCCACCCATGTTGGAGATGACCGCCGCCATGAACTCGGCGGGAAAATAGTGCTTCAGATACGCCACCTGAAAGCTCAGCATAGCAAACGATGCGCTGTGAGCCTTGCAGAAGGCGTATCCGGCAAAGCTGGCAATCTGGCGCCATACCTCCCGGGCTATCATACTGTCCACCCCCCTTTCCGCGCACGAGGATACAAATCTGCTCTCCAGCCTTGCCATGGCTTCTCTTGACCGCATCTTTCCGCTCATGGCTCTTCTCAACAGGTCCGCCTCCCCCAGGGACATGCCCGCCAGATGGTGGGCTACCTTGATCACATCCTCCTGATAGACCATCACCCCGTAGGTCTCCCTCAGCAGTTCCTCCAGCTTGGGATGGAGATAGGTGACCTTTGAGGGGTCAAGGTGCCGCTCTATGAACTCGTTCATCATCCCGCTCTCCGCCACTCCCGGTCTGATGACCGAGCTGGCGGCGGTGAGCATCTCAAAGGTCTCCACCTTCAACTTCCTCAACAGGCTTCTCATCGCCGGGGACTCTATGTAGAAGCATCCCATTGTCCTGCCGTTTCTTATCAGCTCCCTGACATTCCTGTCCTTGAAAAGAACGGGGAAATGGTACACATCCGGTGGGCTCCCCGTGTTGATTTTGGCTGACTCCAGGGTGTCCATGAGCACAGCCAGGGAGCGGTTTCCCAGAAGGTCGATCTTCACCAGACCCAGGTCTTCAATGGGAAACATATCATACTGAGTGATCACCAATCCCTTGCTTGACCTCTCCAGGGGGGCATAATCGGTGATGGGACCAGGGGTGATCACTATGCCCCCGCAGTGGATGGAGAGATGTCGGGGAAACTCGGCGATTCTCTGCCCGATGGACAGCACGGTCCTCAGCGGCTCGCTTTCCGTCTGCAGATGTCTGCACTCAACATACTCCTCCCTGAGGCTGCTCAGGTTGTTCGCCCGGGCATAGGGTGGTATCCCTGAGGTAAACTCATTCACCTCTGCTTCACTCAAGCCCATAGCCTTGCCCACCTCCCTTATCGCCGACCGGGCGGCGAATCTGTTGGTGGTGCAGATCATAGCCACCCTGTCCTCCCCGTATTTCTCGTAGACATAGTTGAGAATCCGGTCCCTCTCATTCCAGGGGAAGTCGAGGTCAATATCCGGCGGGGATTTTCGCTCCGGGTTCAGGAACCGCTCAAAGTAAAGGTCGTATCTCAGCGGGTCTACCGCGGTGAACCCCAGACAGTAGGAAAGCATGGAGTTGGCTGCCGAGCCCCTCCCGATGAAGGGTATCCCCAGCTCCTTCGCCCTGTGAGTGATATCCCCGACCACCAGGAAGTATCCGCTGAACCCCAGAGCTTCCACCACCTTGAGCTCATACTCCAGCCTCTCCACTGCCCTGCCGGTCAGGGGTTGGTACCGCTCTCTCAGTCCTCTGAAGGCTATCTTCCGCAAATAGGAGGCCTGAGTCTCTCCCTCGGACAAGGGGAAACCGGGAAACTTGTAAACCCCCAGGTCCAGTTCCACATTGCACTGTTCCTTTATGACCCGGGTGTGAGCCACCGCCTCGGGGAACTCTCTGAACAGAGCCTCCATCTCCCGGGGGGATTTAAGATAGCTGTGTCGGTGGGCAAGCGCATCGTTGTTCAGATTGGATATGGTGGTGTTCCCCTCAATAGCTCGCAGTATGCGGTATACATGGTATTCCTCCGGGTGAAAGAAATGGACATCGCCGGTGGCTGCCGCGGGTAGCCCCAGCTCTCTGGATAGCTCCAGCAGTCCCCGGCACTTCAACCTGCTCTCCCGGTCTCCGTGGTGGGTCAGCTCGCAGTAGAGGCTCCCTTGCTCAAGCTCACCCGCCAGGCTTCGCAGTAAATGGGGCGACTCCGACAGGATGACCACCTCCTTAGCTCTTTTCAGCCTTTCTATGAGATGGAATTCCTCATTTAGCTGCCTCTCGGTGACCATGCGGCAGATTTCGGAGTAGCCAGCTCTGTTTTTCGCCAGGAGAACCGCCTTTATATTCCTGTGTGCAGGGTCATCAACCTCCGCCCCGATTATCGGTGTTATTCCGTTCTCCTTAGCGAGTTTATAGAACTGGATGACCCCGTACATCCCATTGGTATCGGTGAGGGCAACCGAGTCCATCCCCTTATGCCCGGTCTCCCTTATCAATCCTGGGATATCTATGGTGGAGGAGAGGAAGGAGAAGTGAGAGTGGAGGTGAAGATGGGTGAACATCTTTTTTTCCTATCGGCGCCAAATCGAACTCCCAAAGTGCAGTTTCAGACCGAATTTATCCCTTATACGGTCGAGGCTCCGGTAGAGGGAGGACTTCCTTCTCTCCCTTTCATCCTCAAAGAGCTGCTTTTGTGCCACTGCCGGGGTGAGGTTGGAGAGGCAGACCCCCAGCAGCCTTATCCTCACCCTTCTGGTGTGAGCCTTCTCCAGTAGCTCCCTAACTATACGGTAAATCTCGGCATTCCCGTCCACCTCGCCGACGGTTCTGGAGCGGGTTATGGTCCTGAAGTCAGAATACCTGACCTTCAGGCTCACCGTCTTGGCTTTCATCCCCTGCTTTCTCAGGCGGTAGCCGACCTCCTCCACCAGATGGGAGAGGGTGGTCTTCAAAAATACGGGGTCATCGGAGTCGCTCTCAAAGGTGGTCTCCTGGCTGAGGCTCTTCTGTCTGCCGCGCTCCCTCACCTCTTCCCTGTCCACCCCCCTGGCTCTCTCCCCCAGGGATTCGCCCACTTTGCCAAAGGAGCTAGCCAGAAGGTCCCTGGGGAACCTGGCCAGGTCTCCGATGGTCCTTATTCCCCTATCCCTCAGTTTCTTATGGGTGGTCTCACCGATGCCGGGAAGCTCCTTTACCGGCAGTCTGGAGAGAAAAAGAGACTCTTCACCCGGAGGGATGCGAAGGAGTCCGTCCGGTTTCGCCTGACCCGAGGCGACCTTAGCTACCAGTTTGTTGCTGGCTATCCCAATAGAGCAGGGGAGCCCTGTCTCCCTGAGGATGACCTCTTTTAATTTGCCAGCCAGCCTGAGCATGTGGCCATAAAGCCTCTCACATCCGGTGAGGTCGAGGTAGAACTCATCAATGCTTGCCCGCTCCACCAGCGGTGCGTAGGTCTGCAATATTCGGTATATCCTCCCGGAGAATTCACCATAGCGGCCGTGGCGAGGGGTTACAATTACGGCATGAGGACACAGCTTCTTTGCCCTGCTCATGGGCATGGCGGAATGGACACCGTATTTCCTGGCTTCATAGGAGGCTGAGGAGACTACCCCCCTGCCCTCGGGATTGCCGCCCACTATGAGGGGCTTGCTTTTCAGCGAAGGGTTAAGCACCCTCTCCACATTGGCAAAGAAGGCATCCATGTCAAGATGAAAGATGGTTCTTGCCATTAAAGAAGCCCTCCGAGTGTCATCTGCTGATGTAAAGAGAGCCCCCCTGCTGCATTTTGGCTGATGTAACCGAAGCCTCGAGCAGCCCAGCGCCTAAGGGGGTATGAGCCAGTAAAGTCCGTTGCGTTTTTCTAAATAACCCGGTACAAGCCGACGACCTTGCCTATTATTCTGAACCCCTCCTGCCCGGGCTCTATTATCAGGGGTGGAAAGGCATCGTTCTCCGGTTTGAGAGTGCTTTTGCCCCTCTCCTTGAAAAATCTCTTTACCGTAGCCTCATCATCCACCAGAGCCACCACTATCTCCCCGCTCTCTGCCGAGAATTGCTGCTTTACCAGGACATAATCCCCGTCCAGAATCCCCGCATTAATCATACTGTCCCCCTTGACCCGGAGCATGAAGTTAGCCCCCCGGCAGAAATCTCTGTCAAATACGATGTTCGTCTCTATGTTCTCCACAGCGAGCACAGGCGTGCCGGCGGCTATCCGCCCCACCAGGGGAAGGCTTCGGTAGGTTTCGGATTCCAGCAGGTTCTCCTTGACCAGGAGCTCTATCCCCCGGGCCACCTGAGGGTGAATCCTGACATACCCCTTCCTCTCAATCGCCCGCAAATGATTGACTACACCGGTGGGAGACTTGATAGAGAATTCAGCTTGAATCTCACTGACCGTGGGGGGGAACCCCCTCTCCCGGATAGACTGATTGATGAAGTTGAAGACCAGCCTCTGCTTTTCGGTTAAATCCTTGGCCATTAATCCCTCCTTCATAAGAAGCTCTCTTATAGTGTAAATCCATACACCTATAATATAGTGTAAAAATATACACCTGTCAAGAGGAAATTTTGTTTTTTTATAAAGTAACCCTATGATGAATGTGGAGAGCTTATTGACATAGCTGTTGAATTTTGCTTAGAATATCATTGATGAGGAAAAAGTGTTCTCAATCTTAGGTATTTGATAAAATAAACATGAGTTAATGGGATGGTCGATGAAGAAGGGTGTTATTTTTGACATTAAGCGATATGCCATTCATGACGGACCGGGGATACGCACCGCGGTCTTTTTCAAGGGCTGTCCCCTGCGCTGCTGGTGGTGTCACAATCCCGAGGGGCTAGCGTTGCAGCCGGAACTGGTATTCAGGGAGAGTCGATGCCTCAGTGGATGCATCGCATGCATAGAGACCTGTCCTCAGGGGGCGCTCTCCCGTGCTGGCGGACTCATAGAGATAAACACAGAGGAGTGCGACCTGTGCGGTGAGTGTGCCCGGGTGTGCCCCGCCGAGGCGCTGGAGGTTATTGGCAGGGAGATGAGCGTGGGGGAGGTGCTGAGAGAGGTGGAGAAGGAGAGGATTTTCTATGACCAATCGGAGGGAGGGGTGACCTTCACCGGAGGGGAGCCTCTGATGCAGCCCGAGTTCTTAGGGGCGCTGCTGGATGAGTGCCAGGCCAGGGGCATCCACACCGCGGTGGATACCTGCGGGTATGCCCCCTTTGAGGTCATCGACAGCATCAGCGATAAAGCCGACCTGTTTCTCTATGACCTTAAGATAATGGACGAGGAGCGGCACCGAAAATACACCGGCGCATCCAACAGAGCAATACTCGACAATCTCACCAAGTTAGCCGAAAAAGGGAGCCCGATGGTTGCCGTTCGTCTTCCCCTCATCCCAGGGGTCAACGATGATGAGGATAACATCATTAAAGTGGCTGAGTTCATCCGCTCCCTGCGAGGAATAAGAGACATCAGCCTGCTCCCCTATCACCGGGCGGGAAGCGAGAAGTACCGCAGGCTGCATCGGGCATATCGCCTTGGAAAGACACGACCTCCCTCAGACCACCGGGTGGAGGAGGTCACACGGATCCTGGAGGAGCGTGGGCTGAGGGTGAAAGTGGGAGGTTAGTGACATGAACCAGCGCATTAAAAAGCTGAGGGCGCAGAGCATTGACACCAGGCCCTCGGTCAGCCCGGAGCGAGCCTTACTGATGACCGAGTTTTACCGCAGCGATGTCGCTCAGCGTGTATCTGCTGCGGTGAGGAGGGCGCTGGCTTTTCAATATTTACTGGAACATAAAGCTATCTGCATCAGCGAAGGTGAGCTGATTGTCGGTGAGCGGGGACCCGCCCCTCGGGCTACCCCCACCTATCCCGAGATATGCTGTCACAACCTGAAGGACCTGAAGACCCTCCACGGCAGGGAGAAGATCTCCTTTGCGGTGAGCGAGGAGACCAGGCGGGTCTACCAGGAGGAGATGATTCCCTTCTGGCAGGGAAAATCCATCCGAGACAGGATCTTCAGCGAGATGTCCCGGGAGTGGATAGATGCCTATGAGGCGGGGGTATTCACCGAGTTTATGGAGCAGCGCGCTCCGGGGCACACCGTGCTGGACGACAAGATATATAAGAAGGGATTGCTCGATTTCAAGGAGGACATCAAGCGGAGCATACAGCGGCTCGATTTTTTCACTGACCCCGAAGCCTACCGCAAGCAAGAGGAGCTGAAAGCCATGGAGATTACCGCCGATGCCCTGATAGGATATGCCCGGCGGCATGCCGAGCGATCCGAGGGGTTAGCCAAAAAGGAAAAGAACCCTCAAAGAAGAAAAGAGTTGAAAAGAATAGCCGAAATCTGCCGGCGGGTTCCCGCCCATGCCCCGCAGAATTTCTGGGAGGCGCTGCAGTATTACTGGTTTGTGCACCTGGGGGTAATCACCGAATTCAACGGCTGGGATGCCTTCAATCCCGGCAAGCTGGACCAGCATCTGTATCCTTTCTATAAAAAGGGGTTGGAGGAGGGCACCCTGACCACGGAGAGAGCCAGTGAGCTATTGCAGGCGTTCTGGGTGAAGTTCAACAACCAGTCTGCCCCGCCCAAGGTGGGGGTCACCGCCGCGGAGAGCAGCACCTACACCGACTTTGTCCAAATCAACACCGGGGGGGTGAAAGCCGACGGCTCGGATGCGGTCAATGAGCTCTCCTACCTCATACTGGAGGTGATTGAGGAGATGCGGCTCACCCAGCCCAGCCCCTCGGTGCAGATCAGCAAGAAGACCCCCGATAGATTCTTAAAGCGGGCACTGCAGATTATCAAGACCGGCTTCGGGCAGCCGTCGGTGTTCAATACCGACGAGGTGGTGCAGGAGCTGCTGCGGCAGGGAAAGTCGATGGAGGATGCCCGCAATGGGGGCACCAGCGGCTGTGTGGAGACCGGGGCTTTTGGCAAGGAGCACTACAAGCTGACCGGCTACTTTAATCTGACTAAGGTGCTGGAGCTCACCCTCAACAACGGGGTGGACCCCGCTACGGGCAAGAGGATTGGACTCCAGACCGGAGAGCCGGCGGAGTTCGGCTCATTTGATGAGCTTATGGCAGCCTACAAGAAGCAGCTGAACCATCTCATTGATATCAAGATTAAGGGCAACAACATCATAGAGAGGTTGTATGCCGAGTATCTGCCCGCCCCCTTCCTCTCGCTCCTCATCAGTGATTGTATAGACAAGGGAAAGGACTATCATGACGGCGGTGCCCGCTACAACACCTCCTACATCCAGGGGGTGGGGCTGGGGAGCATCACCGATTGCCTGACCGCCATCAAATACCATGTGTTTGATAAGAAAGACCTCACCATGGAGGAGATGCTGAGAGCCCTCAGGGAGGACTTTGCCGGGCACGAGGAGCTCCGCCAGAGGCTGGTCAACAAGACCCCCAAGTACGGCAATGACGACGACTACGCCGATGAGCTCATGCGTGCGGTGTTTGAGATTTTCTTTGAGGCGGTGGAGGGGAGACCTAACACCATCGGAGGACACCACCGCATCAATCTGCTACCGACTACGGTGCATGTCTATTTTGGCAGCGTGATTGGCGCTACTCCCGATGGGAGAAAGGCCAGGGAGCCGCTGTCCGAGGGGATTTCTCCGGTGCAGGGAGCCGATAGAAAGGGTCCCACCGCAGTGATAAAGTCGGTAGCCAAGATGGACCATGCCAGGACCGGGGGGACACTGCTCAATCAGAAGTTTACCCCCCACCTGCTGGCCACCGAGGAGGGGATAGAGAAGTTAGCCCATCTCATACGCTCCTTTTTCAGGCTCGACGGGCATCATGTACAGTTCAATGTGGTCAGTGCCGATACCCTGCGGGATGCGCAGAAACACCCCGAGAAATACCGGGACCTCATCGTCAGGGTGGCAGGCTACAGCGATTATTTCGTCGACCTCAGTTCGGATCTGCAGAATGAGATAATCAAACGCACCGAACACCAGTCATTCTGACAAAATGCCGGATGATATCCAAAGTGAGGATATAGCAAATTCATTCTCGTCAATAAAAATATAGCAGCACCTCTCCGTAATAAAAACCTCGCCATATAATAAAAAGTCTCTTTTATCATCTTTTTCTATGTTATTTTTGAGAATGCTGACCTCAAAGCTGCCTCTTTACATAAAGAATAGAGGATAATTACTCTCGCAGGAGTGGTCTGGTGAGGCAAGTCGGTCCTCCCTCACCCTTCAGGGAGATTTCTTCCCCTGTGTACTCCCACACCACCACGCCCTCGTTTTCAAGCATTTTTTTCGTGCGGGGGTTGCCAGCAAGCATGATGCACTTCCGCGGGGCGACTGCCAGGACATTGCAGGCCATGGTAGGGAATTCTTCATCCGGCACTTCGAGGAGCTTTATTTCTTGATTAATCAGCCACTCTCTAAAGGGAACGGGCAGCAGTTTGGAATAGACCACGGCTAAGTCGTAATCAACAGGGCTGATGAGAGACATCAAATGCAGACAGCACTGAGCTCCCTTCCAGTGGGGGAGGGGAACCACCACAAATTCATCAACTAAGTCGGCGGTGAGCTCTTTCAACTGCAGGATGCCATGCTCGTTGGTTCGGTAGCCTCTGCCCACCGCCAAAGTGCGCTCATCGAACCAGACCACATCGCCGCCCTCCAGCCTTCCCTCTCCGGTTACGGCGCCGAGGATGGGGATGCCCAGTTCAGTCAGAAAATCTCCCACCGCCGCTGGCTCCTGCTGGCGCTGCTGTTTTCCCATACTGCACAGGATAGCGCCCCGCCTGGTGACAATCGCGGGGTCGTGCACATAGATTGAATCGAGTCC
This sequence comes from Candidatus Guanabacterium sedimentis, assembly GCA_902505605.1. GTDB lineage: Bacteria > Acidobacteriota > B3-B38 > Guanabaribacteriales > B3-B38 > Guanabaribacterium > Guanabaribacterium sedimentis. The sequence goes on along the minus strand of CABWKN010000076.1, from coordinate 2,588 downwards.
AGTGTGGTCATTTTTCGGCAAGTAGAAAATTTCTGGGATGTGTTTCTTCAGCAGGTTAGTGAAGTGCTCATATTCCGTGAGAGCTTTTTCATAATGGGGACAGCCCACATAATTGAGCTCTCTCGACTGGGCGCGGATGTTTTGCTGGCTGATGAATGCGTCTCTGGGATGCTTTAAAAGCAGAGTCTTTATTCTGGCCACGGTGGATTGACAGCCAATTCTCATGACTTTATTTCTCCGCTGCGCCTTTGGAAAATTGTCAAAGCCAAAAGGTTCTCATGAGGTAGCGTTTTTAATGAATGAGTCAGCACCTGTGAGCTCCGTAGGAATGTGTCAACGGCGCAATTGAATCTCCCTGCGGGCGGTTCCTCCTTTCTCCGAGCGGACGGTAATCTTGAAGACCGGCTTGGGTCCGGTGATGCGGACGATGTACTCAATCAACCGCCGGGAATCAGGGCTACCATCCCTCCGTGCATCGCGCATGCCTTTGAGGTGACCGAGGTCAGCCCGCCTTTCGCCGCTGATGAGCTCCACTTCCCGAAGGTCGACTATCGCCCGCACGGGAACTGCGATGCTGGCATCAATAGCTCGCTGGGTGAGGTTGGTGGGAAGATAGCCGACATTGGCGAGCTCCACTTCAACTTTCACCAAACCGCTTGAATTCAACTCGGAGGTGGATACTTTGTTAATCACCACATGAGGACTGATTTCAGCCAGCCAGAGCATCCAGGGAACATATTTTTCAATCTCGCTCTTAAGCAATCCGGGAGGTGGATTCTGCCGCACAAATTTGGTTTTCCAGCCCCCGATTTCTATGTCTCCCAACTGGGGATGCTGGTATGATGCCCAATTCACAAATCCTTCCCCACCCAATTCCTTCTGGTTCCAGAGGAGCAGTTCGGATTCAGTTATCCTTCCGTCGTGGTCATAATCAATGCCGAAGCCTCCCCAGAATTCGGGGACGAAACCAACCACACCGAAATCCCAGTATGCCCAGCTAATCAGAGTGCCATAGCGGTGCTGTCGCGGGTCGCTGTAGCTTGGTCGGACGGGTTGACCGGTGGTAGAGTGATATTTAGCGGACAACTCGAGAATTAATCGCTGGTCGGCTGCGGGGAAGTCATCCCAGGAGGTGGCAGAGGGAAGCCGATAGAGAAATCCACCCGAGGTGTGTCCGTGAAATACGCCGGTGATATTGTGGTGGGAGGTGAAAAACTCGAGGGTGGCTTGTGTCTCGGGCTCGGACAGAGGGTAGGGACCGGCACCTCGCTGCTGGAACTCCATTCCCCAGTTGCGTGGAAAATTGCGGTTCATGTCAATGCCGCCGATGCCATCCTCGTTATAATACCCATCTCCATCATCGTCGATGCCTTCCGAATAAATGTCGTAAAATTCTCCTTGGTAATCTCCAGTTTCGCGGCGAACCATAATTGGCGAGTCCTGAGAGCTGACCTTCCAGAGACCGTTGGGATTCTTGACCCGCATGAGGGTGATGGAACCATCCTGGTTCAGGTCGTTGGGAGGGTCTTCATCCAGCAGACCGTCGCTGTCCTCGTCATATGGTCTGGGAGTGCTGCGCAGGCTATGGGGGGTGTTGAGGGCGATGTCGGCACCGTCGGGATTGAACTTGGGGCGAAGGTAAAAGGTACTGGTGTCGACGAGGCGGGTGACATAGGGGTCCTTGCCGTAACGGGAGAGAAGATACCAGGCAAAATGCAGGATAACCTCGGCAGCGGTGAGCTCGCCGGAGTGGATGTTTCCATCATAGTAATAGGCCGGCTTCTCCTGTGCGGTGCCGGTTTGCTTGTTGGTGATTTCCAGGACTTTGAGCGGTGTGCCTTTCAGCGTCTGCCCGATGGAGTAGAGGTTGGTCAGCTGGGGATAGTGCGCAGCCCACGACTCAAGCAGGGCGTAGGCTTCGGCAGTGCTGTGGTATTTTTCCCAGTTGGGATTTTGGGGAGCCTCCTGCAGGGCGTTTAAGTTTGCCTTGTGAACACTTTTCCGGGCGAATAGGGGAGAGCAAATAAAGAGTAAAATGACACACAAAAAAGAAACGGCTGTGATGAACCATTTATTCATGATGACTGCTCCTTAAATTAGCCTTTTAAAAAGGTTGTTTTCCAAGCTATCTAAGAGTGATAGGAATTTCTGTTTTTTATTAAATCCAACTTTTCTTCCATTTTGCTGTGATTACCCTTTCTCCAATCTGTTATGCTTTGACTTATAACAAAGTAATAATTTGAAGTCAACTGAAATTGATAGCAATTAAAATATTGAGAAGATATGGCTCGAAATAATTAGCTCTGTAACATTCTACTTTTTAAAATAAAAAGGGAGGTTGTATCCGAAAGATGGGCTAATCGAGGGAGGCAGATAAATTACCGGGGTTGGAGGGCAGCTGGTCGCTTTTTGACATCGGCTATTTCGGGGATGCCAGGGTCAGTGTCACTTCACAGGTCAAGGACTTTCTTATAATTCTCTATGGCTTTATATCTGCACTATCTTTATGATTTATTGGAAATCCGAAATATCAGAAAAATCAGTTATATAGCTTGCCATATAATATGAATGCTATTATGATATTATTG
>CABWKN010000075.1 GCA_902505605.1 Candidatus Guanabacterium sedimentis | reverse complement strand
GGATGGATGCGCTGATTTTCTCCTTTAACCGGGGGAGCCCTTCCCCTGTTTTCACCGATATCCTCACCGTTCGATGTGGTGGTCATCGGTGCCGGACACGCCGGATGCGAGGCTGCCCTGGCTGCCAGCAAGCTCGGGCTTAAGACCGCCCTTTACACCATCAACATCGACAGCGTAGCTCAGATGTCCTGCAACCCCTCCATCGGTGGCATCGCTAAAGGACACCTGGTGAGGGAGATAGACGCCCTGGGCGGGGTTATGGCCCGGGTCATCGACCGCACCGGCATCCAGTTCAGAATGCTCAACCGGAGCAAGGGACCGGCTGTCCAGGCGCCGCGGGCTCAGGCAGATAGGGTGGCTTATCGACTGGAGATGAGACGCTTGCTGGAGGAGCAGGAGGGTCTGCAGCTCATACAGGGTGTGGTCACCGACATCCTGGCGGAAAAAGGAAAGGTAGTAGGGGTTCAGCTCAAGGAGGGGGAGAGGGTCGGAGCCCGGGCGGTCATCGTGACCACGGGCACCTTCCTCAACGGTCTCATCCACATAGGGCTGGTCAGCTACCCCTCGGGAAGAGCCAACGAGCCCCCTTCCATAGAGCTCTCCACCTCGCTCAGCCGCCTCGGTCTCTCCCTGGGGAGGCTCAAGACCGGCACCCCTCCCCGGCTGAAGCGGGAGAGCATAGACTTCAGTCGCTTCACCCCTCAGCCCGGAGATGCCATCCCCGTGCCATTCTCCTTCACCACCCAGGGCATCGACCGCCCGCAGATAGAATGCCATCTCGGCTACACCACCCCCAAAACCCATCACATCATCCGGGAGAACCTCGACTGCTCACCGTTATATACCGGCAAGATCGTGGGCATAGGTCCCCGCTACTGCCCCTCCATAGAGGTGAAGGTGGTCAACTTCCCCGACAAGGAGCGTCACCAGGTCTTCCTGGAGCCCGAAGGCTACCACAGCCACGAGGTCTACGCTAATGGGGTCGCCAACAGCCTCCCGGTGGAGGTTCAGAAGAGGTTTATAAGGAGCATCCGCGGTCTGGAGCAGGCGGAGTTCATGAGACCGGGCTACGGCATCGAATACGACTTCGTCTACCCTACCCAGCTTAAGCCCTCGCTGGAGACCAAGCCCGTGGAGGGTCTCTTCCTCGCCGGGCAGATAAACGGTACCTCAGGCTATGAGGAGGCGGCTGCCCAGGGGCTGTTGGCCGGCATCAACGCCTCCCTCAAGCTGAGCCGACGAGAGCCCCTCATCCTCAAGAGGTCGGAAGCCTATATCGGCGTATTGATAGACGACCTGGTCACCAGGGGCACCCAGGAGCCATACCGCATATTCACCTCCCGGGCTGAGTACCGACTGCTCCTGCGGGTGGATAATGCCGACCTCCGGCTGACCGAATACGGGCACCGGGTGGGGCTTATCGATGAAAAGCGCTACCGCAGGTTCAGCAAGAAGAGAGAGGAAGTAACCTCACTCAAGAGGTATATGACCAAAACTGACATCAAATTCGCATCCCATGATGAAAAGGGAAACCCCCGCGGCCTCAAAGACAGCTACCACCTCACCAAACCCACCACCTTCGCCCAGTTGCTCAAAAGACCGGGAGTATCCCTCTCCGACCTAAAACCCTATCTTCCCCACGACGCCCCCTCCACCAACCACCCTCATGTGGAGACCACCGTGGAAACAGAAATAAAGTATGAGGGCTACATAAGGAGACAGCTCAACGAGGCGCAGCAGCTGCGCCGGATGGAGGGGAGGCGCATACCCCAGGCGTTCCCCTACCATAAGGTTCCCGGTCTCTCACGGGAGGTGGTGGAGAAGCTGCAGGAGGTGCAACCCCACAATCTGGGGCAAGCCAGCCGCATACCCGGAGTGACCCCGGCGGCGCTCTCCATCATCAACATCTACCTCAGGAAATGTAAACAGGGAGAGGCATGAGCTTCCAGGACACACTGCGGGAAGGGGCCCAGGGCATCGGAGTGGAGCTGAGCCAGGAAGTCCTCCAGCAGGCGGAGACCTATTACCGACTGCTCACCCGGTGGAACAGGAAGATAAACCTCACCTCCCTCAGCAAGCCAGAGGAGGTCATCACCTACCACTTTGTGGAGTCCTTCTTCGCCTCGCTTCACATGAGCGAATCCCCCTCCCGGTGGGTGGATGTGGGAAGCGGAGCGGGATTTCCCGCCCTGCCCATCAAGATGCTGCGCCCACGGCTGAAGCTCTACCTCGTTGAGCCCCACCACAAAAAGGTCCACTTCCTCAAGGAGGTGGTCAGGAGACTGGGTCTCCCGGAGGTGCGGCCCATGGCCATGACCCTGCAGGAGTTTCAAAGCTGCCTCCCCTCCCCGGGAAGGTTCCGCTACATCAGCTCGAGGGCGTGGGGAGCGCTGCCGCAGCTGATAAATTTCGCCCGGCAGACGCTGGAGCCCGAGGGAAGAATGCTCCTCTTCATGGGGGAACAGGGGTGCCAGGAACTCACTCAGATGGACCTGGAGGGGCTGACGGTGGAGAGGAGAATACCCCTGCCCACCAGAGAGAAGGGTTTTCTGGTGAAAATAAGGCGGATATGAGCATTGTTTCACGTGAAACATTTTCCCCTTTAAAATGGGAGGGAATTGTGCTATGCTATTTTTTCAAGGAAACAGGGTGTCATAGTGTGCCCCCAACAGCCATTAACAGGGTGAGCCTATGGGGAAGGTAATCGCCATAGCCAATCAGAAAGGTGGGGTGGGTAAAACCACCAGCGCGGTCAACCTCTCCGCCTGCCTGGCAGCTGCCGAGAAGCAGACGCTCCTGGTGGACTTCGACCCCCAGGCCAACTCCACCAGCGGACTGGGCATTCCACAGCCTAAGCAGGGGATGCACATCTATTATTCTCTGCTGGCGTTAAGGCCCATTGATGAGATAGTTCTTCCTACTGCGCTGAAGTTTCTCAAGCTCGTCCCCTCCGCCAGAGACCTCATCGGCGCCGAGGTCGAGCTCATCGAGGTGCAGGGAAGGGAATACCTGCTCAAGAGAGCGCTGAATCCTATCCGGCATCTCTACGAGTTCATCCTCATCGACTGCCCCCCCTCACTCGGTCTGCTGACCGTGAATGCGCTGGTGGCCTCCGATTCCGTGCTCATCCCCCTGCAGTGCGAATACTACGCCCTGGAAGGCATCTCCTCTCTGCTGGTTCTGCCGGTTATCTCGCCCAGCTGGTGATAGGCTTGTTTGAGGTCTAAGAGGATGAACTCCTCGGACAAGCCTCTGTGGAGGGAGCTCTGAGCCCGGATGGTTGCGCTGAGGCAGCGGGTTATTATCTCCTTGTGTCTGAGGTTGGTGAGCAGGGCACCGCCACTTTCCGGGAGGTCTCCCTCAAGGATGGATGCGCTGATTTTCTCCTTTAACCGGGGGAGCCCTTCCCCTGTTTTCACCGATATCCTCACCGTTCGATGGTCAGTTACGGATGGGGGGAGCTTCTGGAGATTGATTTTAGCCGGTAGGTCTATCTTATTGATTATCAGGAGGAAATTCTTTTGTCGTATCTCATCTATAATCATCCGGTCTTCCTGGGTGAGGGGGCGGGAGTTGTCTACCATGGCGATGATCACATCCGCCTCTCTGATAGCTTGGCGGCTTCTTCTGACCCCCTCTTTTTCGATGAGGTCTGCCGGCTGGCGCATCCCGGCAGTATCGCTAAAGTTTATGGGAATCCCTTCAATGTTCACCGATTCAACGATGATATCGCGGGTGGTGCCGGGGAGGTGGGTGACGATAGCCCGCTCCTGGGCGAGGAAGTGGTTAAAGAGGCTGGATTTGCCCACATTGGGGCTTCCCACGATGGCCATGGAAATCCCCTCCCGCAGCACCCGTCCCCGGGTATAGCTCTGCTCCAGACTCGAGAGCTCATCGATGAGCTCACTCAGATGGTGCTCTATCTCCTGGGGAGTGATGAAGAGGTAATCCTCGTCGACGAAATCTATGGAGGCTTCGGCACGGGCAATGAGGTCGAGGAACTTATGGTCGAGAGCCTGGAGGCGGAGGGAAAGCTTCCCCTGGAGCTGCTGGTAAGCGAGTTCTGCCTGGTAGTGGGTTTTGGCATTTATGAGGTCGTTGATGGCCTCTGCCTGGACGAGGTCGATTCTTCCGTGAAGGAAGGCGCGATAAGTAAACTCCCCCGGCTCTGCCAGGCGGGCACCCGCCTGGAGCACAATCTCCAGAATGTGATACAGCAGGGGGGGACTGCCATGGCAACTTATCTCCACCACATCTTCTCTGGTATAAGACCTGGGGCGTTTGAAATAGGTCATTAATGCCTGGTCTACCTCCCGTTGGTTGCTGGGGTCGATTACCTTTCCCAGGGTTGCCTGATTTGGTTTTAGCTCTCGGAAGGGTATGGAGCCAGGGCGAAAGACTTTTTTAGCAACAGCGAGGGCACGGCTTCCGCTTACTCTGATAATCCCCAGACCCCCTCTTCCCGGGGGTGTGGAGATGGCGGCTATGGTATCCTCGACATGGTGCATAAGATTACTCTTCCGATACGGTCTTAATCAGTCTGGAAAACTTTATCCATAATGATAAAGCCGATGGCTACTGCGGCGAGGGCTGCGGTTTAATCGCGGGTGGGAAGGATGGTCACCCGTTTTATAAACCCTTCACCCTCGCTCATGGTGGTCACCTCCTTGTGGTCCTTGAGGGCGAGGTGGATGAGCCTCCTCTCATAGGGGTTCATGGGCTCCAGGGTGTACGGCTTACCTGATTCTTTAACGAGGGCGGCGGTCTTAAGGGCTAACCTGCGCATCTCCTCCTCACGGCTGGAGCGGAAGCCTTCGGAATCGAGCCTCAAGATTTTTTTCTCCTCCTGGTTCTGAAGGAATATGCGGAAGAGAATAAACTGTAAAGAGTCGAGGCATTCCCCCTTGCGCGCGAGGAGGATATAGCGGTCTCTGCCGTAGAGGTTGATATCTATTCTCTGGTTGGTGGTTTTGATGTCTATGTTCAGTTCCAGTCTCATCAGTCTCAGAAGGTTGCGGAGAAATGTTTCCAGTTCCCTGATGAAAGGCTCTCTTCTATCGGCGCGCTGGAGCTTGGGATGGGCGGTGATTTTGACCCTGGTTACCCTTCTCCCCCAAAGTCCCCTGCTTTCTTGCGCGAGTATTTGATAGTCCAGGGAGGAGGGGATGGTCTGATAGTATTCTGCTGCCTGCTTAAGGGCTTCCCTGAGGGTTTTGGCTTCGAACTGGGGCTGGTTATTGGTCATTTCTTCCTCCGGCGCTTGCGGCTGATTTGTTTCTTCGCTTTTTGTGGGCTTTGTCGGGTCTTGGTGCTCTTCTGCCCCTCTTTGATGTTAATAAGATGCTGCTGCCCGATGGTGAGCACGTTGTTCACCAGCCAGTAAAGGACCAGACCGCTGGGGAAGCTGAGGAAAAGGAAGGTGAAAAATATGGGCATCAGCTTAAACATACGAGCCTGGGCGGGGTCGCCAGTGGTAGGCGTCATCCGCTGCTGGATGAGCATGGTGATGCCCATAACAATGGGGGTGATGTAATAAGGGTCTTTGCGAGAGAGGTCTTGTATCCAGCCAAAGAAGGGGGCTTGTCGGAGCTCGATGGAGACCATCAGCAGGCTGTAAATCGCCCACAGGACTGGCAGTTGCAGGAGCATGGGGAGGCAACCCCCCATAGGGCTGACCCCCTGCTGTCGGTAAAGGCTCATTATTTCCTGATTCATCTTCTGGCGGATGGCAGGGTCTTGCTTGTATCTCTTGTATTTATCCCTGATGGCTTTCATTTTGGGCTGCAGCTCCTGCATTTTCTTCATAGAATGAAAGCTTTTGCGGGTCAGAGGCCAGAAGAGCAGCTTTATGAGCACAGTCAATATGATAATAGCTACTCCGTAGTTATGCACATAGCGGTAGAAGAATTTGAGCGCATAGAACATCGGCTTTCCGATAAAGCCAAAGAAGCCGAAGTTTATCACATACTTGAGCCCCATTCCCAGCTCTGATAACAGCTCATAGTCTTTGGGTCCGATATAGAGCTTACCCTGGTTGGTGAGCTCGTTCAGGCTTACCCCTGACATCATAGAGGTGAGCACCGATGGGGTTCCGCCTTCTCCGGGAAGGGTGGTATCACGGGTCAACACGATAGCCTCTTTTATCTGCTCCGCGGGTATGAAGGTGGCCATGAAGTAATTATCCTCCATTCCCACCCACTGGATGCTTCCCTGGAAAAGCTGATACTTCATATCACCCTGGGAGCGGGGACTGGAGAGCTTTTTCACCCTCTGAATCTTGTTGTTAGCGTTTATCACACTCTGGACAATACCCCTATAGGCGCCGCCGAAGAATCCTCCTCTGCCCCCATCTGTGCGATTGCCGATATGAGGTCCTAACAGTATATATCCTTTATGAAAAATCTCTTCGGGGATGACTTTTAGCTGAAGCTGAACGAGGTAGCTCTGGGGGAAAAAGGTGAAGGTCTTCTCCACCAGCAATCCCTTTCCGTCGCCATAGCGAAAGGTGACTTGCCCTTCCTTCCGGGGGCTTGCGCCGGTGGTTAGCAGCAGCTGCTGTTTATCGCAGAGAAAGAGGGCATTGTTTATCTTTCGGGAGAGCTCATCCTCCCCTTCAATGAAGACCTCTAAGGGGAGGAAACCCATATTTCTCATGCGCTTGAAGACCAGCTCGAGGGGTTGGCTCTCGTCGTCGAGATAGTTCTTCAGCTTCCAGCTAAAGATCCTCCCTCCCTGGTTGGTGAAGCTGATGGAGAAGAGGTCGGTTTCCACGGCAACATTTCGCAGCTGGGTGTCCTGTAAGACATCTGCAGTGAGGGGCTCCTCTGGTTTCTCTGTGGGCTTCTCTTCCGGTGTGGTAATGGTGGGCTGAGGGGCGGCGACCTCTTCTTGGGGAGGCAAAGTGGGCTTTGGGGGTGGCTGGGTCTTCTTAGCAATCCACTGAAATAACACCAGAACAAGGATAGAGAGAATAATGGCTAACAGGGTCCGTCTTTCCATCTACGCTCTCCGATTTTTCTCTGGCACAGGGTCGTAGCCTCCGCGGAAGAAAGGATTGCAGCGGAGCAACCTTCGCAATCCGAGGGAGAGCCCTTTGAGCGGACCGTGAATACAGATAGCCTCCCTCATATAGGTGGAACAGGAAGGATTGAAGCGACAGGAGCCCCAAAACAGGGGCGACAGCAGCACCTTATAGCAGTCGACAAGCAGCAGTAACAGCCTTTTGGCAAGGTTCCCAAAGATGCTCATTTACCTATCCACTTATTGATTGGTGATAAGAGTTCAGCTTCTCCATAAAGAGCTCGTTTACCTGCCTGGCATTCAAAGATATAATTCTGGGACTGGATACCACCACCATATCCAGACCATGCTCTTGCTGGCATGGGTATCGGCGAAACGCCTCTCTGAGCAACCTTTTTATCCTGTTTCGTGCCACGGATTTGCCTATCTTTTTGGACGCCACCACTCCCAAACGATTGTGTGGCAACTGATTAGGAACGAGATACAAAATAAAAAATGGGGAATAGAGCCTCTTCCCCACCTGATATACCCTCTTAAAATCGGATTGCGTAGTGAGTCGATGTTTTCTGGTGAATCTCTCTCCCTTACTAACCATACGAGAGTAGTTGACGGGGGATGTAAGGGTATTATACTGCCAGCTTTTTTCTCCCTTTCTTCCTTCTCCTATTGATCACTTTACGCCCGTCCTGGCTCCTCATGCGGACACGAAAACCATGGGTTTTATGCCGCTTGCGATTATGGGGCTGATATGTCCGCTTCATCCCCCTGCCTTTAATCTAAAATTCCATTATTAGCAATAACTTCTTTAACTTATATTATTAAACTTTTCCCCCTTTGTCAAGGTAATTCTGAGGATGACCGTCTCACAATTTTTTATTTGAAATCCATCTGGCGATATGTTATTATTAATTAAATGAAATTCTCAGCAGGGGGAGCAAAAAGTACCCACTCCCAAACGATTGTGTGGCAACTGATTAGGAACGAGATACAAAATAAAAAATGGGGAATAGAGCCTCTTCCCCACCTGATATACCCTCTTAAAATCGGATT
>CABWKN010000074.1 GCA_902505605.1 Candidatus Guanabacterium sedimentis | reverse complement strand
GAATATCTGCAAAATAAAAGCTGGATAGGAAAACCCAAGGAAAAATATAAGCTCCCCCTTATCTATAGCTACCTCCCACCACAGGCTATCCATGGAGAGGATGGGTTGATTCCGCGCTCTCATGAGCTTTTGCAGCATGAGGAGTTCAAATTCTGGCTGTTGAGCATGGAGGAGATAAAAGAATATGTAGAGGAGATAGAGAAGGCGAAGCGAAGCCGCATTATCCTTGCTGACCATCAGAAGGAGTTCCGATTGACAAGCCTTCTGGCAGAGGCAACCAACTCATATTTCTCATCACAAAAAAACAGATATAAGCGGCGCCTGGAGGAGGTGGCGCTGTGGCTTTTCCTCAAGGGCAGCGAGGAGGAAGCCAAGCTTTGTGTCGCTGTCGCCCTGGCTATGGAGGAACGGGAGCCGTCTTCAATTCCCTTCCTTTTTCAGCTTTTGGAAAGGAGCATAGAATTCCATCAAAAGCAGAAAGAGGAGAAAAGAAAAGAGGGTACATCCTTAATCATACCTCCTTGATTACGAAGAGGGGATACTTTATGATGAAAAAGCTCTCGCTGGTGTTGCTAATCTCACTGTTGCTGGTGGGATGCCAAGGGGAGGAGTCGGCGGAAGAGACCGCCGCCGAGCGATTAGCTCGTGGGCTCACCGAGGGAAAAAGGGGCAGAACCCTGCAGGACATGAGGGCTATCACCACGGCGCTGCAGTCTTATATGATCGACCATAATCTCTATCCCGCCTGCTCATCCATAGAGGAGCTGTCAAAGTTTCTTACCCCTCATTACCTTACCCGGGTGCCGAGGCTGGATGCCTGGGGAGGGGAGCTCATCTACCGCTCCGATGGTCGTTCTTATCAACTTCTCTCCCTCGGACCCGACCGCCAGAAGGGAACCCCTGACGACCTCATTCTCCGGGATGTCTATCTCAAGCATTCTCCATAGATTGCAACGGGTCACCTCATCAGCCTAAGCAGATTGCCACCTTTCCGCTTTTTGTGATAAAATTTTGTTATCAAAAATGAAAAGGGCTACCTATTATGGCATTGGATAAGATAATCATCAGAGGAGCTTCCCAGCACAACCTCAAGAATATCGACCTGGAGATACCCCGCAACAAGCTGGTGGTCATCACCGGCATCAGTGGTTCGGGCAAGTCCACTTTAGCCTTTGATACCATCTACGCTGAGGGACAGAGGAGATATGTAGAGTCGCTATCTGCCTATGCCCGCCAGTTCCTGGAGCAGATGGAGAAGCCCGAAGTGGAGCATATTGAGGGGCTCTCCCCGGCAATTTCCATTGAGCAGAGAACCGCCAGCAAAAACCCCCGCTCCACCGTGGGGACGGTAACCGAGATTTACGATTATCTCCGCCTGCTGTTTGCCCGCATTGGAAGGCCACATTGCCCGCAATGCGGCAGGGAAATAGCTACCCAGACGGTGCAGCAGATAGTCGACCGGGTGATGGAATATCCACAAGGGGAAAGGATTCAGGTGCTGGCTCCTCTGGTGCGAGGGCGTAAGGGGGAATACCGCAAGGAGCTGCAGCAGATGGTCAAGGAAGGATTCATCCGAGCCCGCATTGATGGGGAGCCTCATATGCTCAACGAGGAGATAAAGCTCGATAAGCATAAGAAGCACGACCTAGAGATAGTAGTCGACCGCCTGCTTGTCCAAGAGGGTATTGAGGCGAGATTAGCCGATTCCCTGGAGGTCGCCCTGAAGCTGGCTAATGGTGTGGTGCTGGTAAGCTCAGAGGGGCAGGGCGAGCGGCTCTTCTCGGAGAGGTTAGCCTGTCCCCATTGCGGCACCAGTATGCCCGAGCTGAGCCCTCGAATGTTCTCCTTCAATAGCCCCCACGGTGCCTGCCCCACCTGCGGGGGATTGGGTACTATCCTCGATATCTCTCCCCAGAAGGTGATTCCCGATGAGCTGCAGTCTATTGCCGATGGTGCTATCCAACCCTGGGGAATGAGGGACAATTCCTCCTATCTCTTCCAGATGTTGAGGAGCCTCGCCCGGCACTACCGATTCGACCTCAACTCCCCCTTTTACCAGCTTCCCCCCAAGGCCAGAGAAGTCATCCTTAACGGGTCGGGCAAGGAGGAAATACAATTCCTTTACCGTAAGGGGGATACCCACTACTCCTTCAAGGCGTCCTTTGAGGGGGTTATACCTAATCTCACCCGCAGATATCGTGAGACTCGCTCAAGCCATGTCCGGGAGGAGATTGAGCGCTATATGTCGCAGGGCCCTTGCCCGGAGTGTGGGGGAAAGAGGCTGCGGAAGGAGAGCCTGGCGGTGAAGATAGCCGGTCATAATATCGCTCACTACACCTCCCTCTCGGTCAAGAATGCCATCAAGGTCTTCTCCAATCTCAACATCCCACCCCGTGACCACTTCATTGCCGACCGCATCCTCAAGGAGATTCGGGAGCGGCTGGAGTTTATGGAGAATGTGGGGCTGGGGTATCTGGAGCTGCAGCGCTCGGCTGCCACCCTGTCGGGTGGTGAGGGGCAGAGGATCAGGCTGGCAACTCAGATTGGCTCCAGCCTGATGGGAGTGGTCTATGTTCTCGACGAGCCGAGCATCGGATTACATCAGCGGGATAATGGAAAGCTGCTCCGCACCCTATTCAGGCTCCGCGACCTGGGCAACACCATCCTGGTGGTAGAGCACGACGAGCAGACCATTCTCTCCGCTGACCACATCGTCGACCTGGGACCCGGGGCAGGTGTCCACGGGGGTGAGGTGGTCTTTCAGGGCACCCCTGACGAGATAATGAATTCCGAAAGTTCACTCACCGGGCTTTATCTGGCGGGGAAAATGAGGATTCCCATCCCTTTGGAGAGAAGACCTCTAAAAGGTAGGTTCCTCACCATCGTGGGTGCGGCAGAGAACAACCTCAAGGAGATTGATGTGGACATACCACTGGGGGTGTTCACGGTAATCACCGGAGTGTCGGGCTCCGGCAAGAGCACGCTTATCGACGAGATTCTTTACAAGTCGCTGGCTCAGCGCTTCTACCGCTCCCCGGAGGTTCCCGGAAAGCACAAGGGCTTAAGGGGGTTGGAGTATGTAGACAAGGTGGTCAATATTGACCAGTCTCCCATCGGTCGCACCCCGCGCTCCAACTCCGCCACTTACACCGGGGTTTTCACCTTTATCAGAGAGCTCTTCTCGCGGCTTCCGGAGGCCAGGGTGCGGGGCTATAAGCCGGGGAGGTTCAGCTTCAATGTCAAGGGGGGGCGATGCGAATCCTGCCGGGGTGACGGATTGATCAAGATTGAGATGCACTTTCTTCCCGATGTGTACATCACCTGCGATGTGTGCAAGGGAATGAGGTTCAATCGCGAGACTCTTGAGGTGAAATACAAGGGGAAGAGCATAGCCGATGTGCTCGATATGACCGTTGACGAGGCGCTGGAGCTGTTCAAGAACATCCCCGCCATCAAGCATAAGCTGCAGACCTTAGCCGATGTCGGGCTGGGCTATATCAAGCTGGGGCAATCGGCTACCACCCTTTCGGGAGGTGAAGCTCAGAGGGTTAAGCTGTCGCGGGAACTGAGCAAGAAAGGCACCGGGAAAACGCTCTATATCCTAGATGAGCCGACCACCGGTCTCCACTTTGACGATATTAAGAAGCTCTTGAATGTGTTGAACCGTTTGGTGGATAAGGGAAACACAGTGGTGGTGATCGAGCACAATATGGAGGTCATCAAGACCGCCGACCACATCATCGACCTGGGACCCGAAGGCGGTGATGAAGGGGGATGGATTGTTGCCCAGGGGACCCCCGAAGAGATCGCTCAGATTTCAGCCTCTTACACAGGAAGCTACCTCAGAAAGGTTTTCCAGAGAGGGTTAGGTGCCACCTCCCCGCATTTACCCTAAAAAGCACCAACAGATAAAAAATGGGATTACGCCAGATTATTTATGGCGTAATCCCTGATAGTCTGGTTTTTAGCTGAACCTTACCTTAACCACTTTCACGCCGTTCTTAAAACCGAATACCCTCTTTTGGCAATGCCGGGTTCCGTCGGGCCCGCAGTCTATAATCCCGTTGGTTATTACTTTGGAGCACCAAAAGTGAGCCTATCAGTAGTTGGTTTTGCCTAAGTGTACCTCGCCTTCAGCGTTTACCCCACCGAATGCTTTGAAAGTGCGGATGAAGGTCCCATCCGCCTGGAAGAGCTTCACCCAGGAATCCCCTCCCTCACCATGACCGCAGATTAGCTCCCACATGCCATCGTTATCTATATCAGCGGCGGCTATCTGTACCTCGCGGTTGGGATTAGCTACTGCACCAAAGGGATAAAACCCGTGGATAAGAGTACCATCCTTGTCAAACATCTTGACCAAGTTTCCGCCATTGTAACCGGTTGCTGCGGCTATTTCCATATCAGCGTCCATATCAAAGTTGCCCACTGCCAGATGCACCTCTCCACCAGGATTCTCAGTGGCATCAAATGCCTTGAAGGAGCGGACGATGGTTCCATTATAGTTGAATATCTTCACCCAGGAGCTGCCGCCCTCTCCCATACCGGCGATTATCTCGTCAATTCCATCAGCGCTCTCCAGGTCAGCTGCGGCCAGATGAACCTCACCCTGAGCATTAGCAGCACCGAAGGCTTTGAAGCTGGTGATGAAGGTGCCATCGGCTTCGAAGACCTTAATCCACGATTGCCCCCCTTCACCTTGGGCTACGGCTATTTCCATATCACTCAGGGTGGCATCGAAATTGCCTATGGCCAGATGGACTTCACCATTGGTATTTGCTGCTCCAAAGGCTTTGAAGTTATTGATGAGGTAAGCATTCACCTCAAACAGCTTAACCCATGACTTTCCGCCTTCACCTTGCCCGGCGACAATCTCATGGTGCCAATCCATATCAACATCTCCCACCGCAAGCTGGACTTCACCCAGGCTGTTTATCGCTCCGAAAGCTTTGAAGCTGCCCCAGTTTCTCCCCAGGTGGCTGAACGCTTTTATCCAACTTGTGCCATTAAGACCATGTGCGGTGGTAATGGTACCGCCACCTAAGATAAGATAGGCTTCTCCAGCTTGAGGACCTCCAGGAGGGTCAGCCTTGGATGCTCCGGTGATGAGGTCGTCATAATCATCGCCGTTTATATCCCCGCTGGCAAGGGTGGAGCCGAACTCATCATTGTCATCATCACCATGTAGAGTGATGTCAGCCCATTCAGTGCTCAGGTCAATAGCTGCAGGTGGACTGCTGCTGCCAAAGATGACATAGGCCTTCCCGGCAGCTATACCTCCGGGAGGGCTGGCATTAGGAGCACCGATGAATACATCATGGAACCCATCGTGATTGACATCTCCACTGGCAACTGCGAAGCCAGAGCAATCAAGAGCGGCAGCACCGTGAATGCTTATGTCGGCTGCTGCGATATCGAAATCTATGGTGTAAGGTGGAGATGCGAAGCTCTCACCGAAGACCACGTAGGTCGTCCCGGCTTCGCCGCCCCCGGGGGGGTCACATCCTTGGGCACCGATGATGATATCGTCATATCCATCTCCATTGATGTTTCCGCTGGCAACTGCACTGGCACTCATATCATGAGGATTATCCCCGCTGATTAAGATGTCGGGTGATTCGGTGTCCAGGTCTATGCTGTATGGCGGTGATGGGTAGCTGTCTCCGAATACCACATAAGCCTCTCCGGCATTCATACCTCCAGGGGGATCAGCAGAACAGGCACCGACGATTATATCGTCATAGGCATCGCCGTTCACATTCCCGCTGGCCACTGACCGACCGCAGCAATCCAAAGCATCGTCACCCATGATATGGATGTGAGCCGATTCCGTGCTCAGGTCGATAGTTGTGGGTGGACTGTCAGAGCCGAAGATGACATATGTCGCACCGGCATTGCCTCCTCCAGGAGGATTACAACCCTGGGCACCAATGAGCAGGTCGTCATAATCATCGCCATTGATGTTTCCACTGGCAAGCGCACCGCCGAGCCAATCATATTCTTCATCACCGTGGATGGTCATATCGGCTGGCGCTTGGGCTAGGTCTTTGGTGTAAGGTGGTGATGGGAATTCCTCTCCGAATATCACATAGACCTCCCCGGCATCGGTCCTGTCGCCGGGGTCAGCCTCCGGGGCACCGATTAATATGTCGTCATATCCATCATCATTGATGTCGCCGCTGGCAACGGCAGAACCCAGCACATCAAAGGCGTTATACCCATAGATGGTGATGGCAGCGGAAAGGGAGCTAAGGTCCATTGACTGCAGTGGGTCGCTGGAGCCAAATATCACATAGACTGCTCCATCATTGGACCGCCCGTCTGGATCAAACTCAGGAGCACCGATTATCAGGTCCATATAACCATCATTGTTTATATCCCCATACGCAACTGAGTAGCCTAATCGGTCACCTACATCGTTCCCCAATACTCTGATATCCCCCCATACCTGGTTCAGGTCTATCATCCGCTGCCCAAACAGCAACCCCGAGAGGACAAGGATGGAGACCAGAATAACGAAAACTGTAAAACAGTTCCTCCTCCCCATTTTTAGTGCCTCCTTTTTAAAATGGGTTGAAAACCTCTCTCACCACAATGGTAGAGAGAATCGCCCTTTCCTTTCTTTATATATGGAAAATAAAGCAGCTAATGGCAGGTTCTACTGCGTTAATAAATCAAGTGGGAAATGATAATTATTATCTGGTAGAATACAGGAGTAAAGATTTTTACTACTTGCTGATTAATCTCATGTTAACGCCTCCTTATTTTTATATGCAATACATATAGCATATCCATTTTTGAATGTCAAGAAAAAAAGAGAGCGTCAAGAATTTTGTGTAAAAAGCATATAGGGGGTATCCTTTATGTTTTGTTGATCATGATCAGGGCAAACAGGTGTCTTTCCAGGCTCCTCATATTCTCAAAGGTACCGATATTATCCATCCTTCTCCTCAGCGTTCGGAAGAAGCTCTCCAGTTTATTCACCGTTTTCAACTTACACCTATGCTGTGGCTGTTTCAGGGGGATGTGAAAGTAGCTCAGGCTGTTTTCTATATCCTGCAGGAAGTTGTTCACTGCCCGGGGC
>CABWKN010000073.1 GCA_902505605.1 Candidatus Guanabacterium sedimentis | reverse complement strand
ATGCCGGGGAGACCTATGTCATCTTTGGCGACAGTTTCTTATCACCACCTTACACCTTAGATTTGAGCACCACCTCAGCCGACATCACCGTCTGCGGGGCTGCTACTGGCGATTGGTCTGGCTATGCGGTGGCCAGCGGGGATGTCAACAATGACGGATATGACGACCTGATCATAGGTGCCCGTTGGGCTGACCCCGGTGGGCGCTCGGATGCCGGGGAGACCTATGTGGTCTTTGGCTCAAGTTTACCAACACCTCCCTACAAATTAGATTTAAATTCATGGCGAGCCGACATCACCGTCTGCGGGGCTGCTGGTGGTGACCATTCTGGCTCTGCGTTGACCAGCGGGGATGTCAACGGGGATGGTTATGATGACATCATCATCGGTGCTCCTAATGCTTCTCCCGGTGGGCGCACCTATGCCGGGGAGACCTATGTCATCTTCGGCTCCAGCTTACCACTTTATATTGTAGATTTAAGCACCCAATCAGCCGACATCACCGTCTGCGGGGTTGCTTTAGGGCATGAGTCTGGCAGTGCGGTGGCCAGCGGGGATGTAAACGAGGATGGATATGATGATATCATCATCGGAGCCTATCGTGCTAACCCAAGAGGACAATCCAGTGCTGGGGAGACCTATGTGATTTTTGGCATTAGCTCACCACCCTCAACCGTGGACCTGAGCATTGAATCAGCCGACATCACCGTCTGGGGGGATGATGGTTTAGACTTTTCTGGCTGTGCGGTGGCCAGCGGGGATGTGAACGGTGATGGATTTGACGACCTCATCATTGGTGCCAATGAAGCCGACCCCGGGGATCCTTGGCGCTTATATGCAGGGGAGACCTATCTCATCTCAGGTGGTGGTGCCTTTATCACCGCTCACGGGCTTGGTGGGAAAAGCTGGATAAAAGAGTTCAGCCTGCTGGCGAGCGACCGGGGCAGCTTCAAAGCCTTCGGAGCGGTGAACAGCCAGGGTGAGGTCCATCTGGCCATTGGTGATGTGGATGCCGACAGCCTGGATGAGATTGCCGCCGGTCAGGGTGAAGGAGCAAAGTCCTGGGTCAAATTCTTTGAGGTGGACGGCTCCCCCATCAGCAGCTTCAAAGCCTTCGGAGCATCAAACACCAACGGTGAGCTCCATCTCGCCTTAGGGAATTTTGATGCGGAGACCTCTGATACGGAGATAGCCATAGCTCAAGGTGAAGGGGGGCAGTCGTGGGTCAAGGTCTTCGAAGTTGATGGCACCTTCATCAGGAGCATCAAAGCCTTCGGTGCTGCCAATACTCAGGGTGAGGTCCATCTGGCGGCAGGCGACCTGGAGAACGCCGACGGCATTGACGAGATAGTGGCCGGTATGGGAGAAGGCGGCAGCTCCGTGGTGAAGATATTCAACTACGATGGAACTGTTATCCGTTCCTTCGCAGCATTTGATTCCACCGATAACCCCGGCGGTGAGGTGCGTCTGGCGGTGGGCAACTTTGATGCCGACGCTGATTTGGAGATCGCCGCCGCCACCGGTTATAACGGAGGAAACAAGGTCAGGCTGTTTGACAAGGACGGCAGCTTAATCAAGCAATTCTTAGCCTTTGGGTTTGGCGGCAACACCAACGGTGATGTGCAGATAGCCGCTGCTGATATAGATAATGATGACCTTGATGAGATTATCTGCGGTCATGGAGAGGGAGGGAATTCCACAGTCAAAGTCTTTAAGGCTAATGGCACTTCCATCCTCAGCTTCAAAGCCTTCGGTGGGGTAAACGCTCAGGGTCAGGTGCATTTAGGCAGGAGCAATTACTAAGGCGCGTGCCTTTTTTTCCACGGAAAAGTTGAAGTTCCTGAGAAAGGCTGTGAACTTGAAGGAGTAATCATTTGCAGCTCTGAATGAACTGGTCAATTTACTTAATCCCATTTTCAATCTTTTTTACCGGGCACATTAAGTAACTCCAGCATTTTTTCTCTATCTGTGGTTGGCAGTGTGCAGCGGTAATTCTGACAGACATACGCGGTGGCTCGCCCCTCTTTGCTCGATAGGTGCTTGGCAAACTCAGCCAGGCGAGAGATTTCGGGTAGCTCTACCTCAGCAGGACGGAAAAGCACTACTTTGTTGGGGATAAACTCCTTTCTCAGAGCTTTGAGCATATTTTTTGTATCATCTGCCTGGGAGTTTCCGGCGATGACTACCTCGTAGGAACGTCCTACCGCAAAATCCAATGCCGTCATGAGCTGGGTGTGGGAAGCTGGTGATTGCAGAACGCTGCTGGAGAAGGCATGCCCAATTTGAGCTGCTTTCTCCTCAAGTTCTGGGGCAGCCGTCATGCGGGCAAGGCGAAGCAGATTGAGCATGGCTGCCGAGTTGCCCGAAGGAAGAGCGCCATCATAAATCTCTTTTTGACGCACAAGAAGCCTCTCCGAGTCGTCTGCGGTTGAGTAAAAACCACCGCTGCTCTCATCCCAGAATTGGCTTAATATAGAGCTATTGAGGTCAAGCGCTGTTCTCAGGTAAGCTATCTCGAAGGTAGCCTCATAAAGCTCGATTAATCCCCAGATGAGAAAGGCATAATCGTCTAAAAAGCTGGGTATGGCGATTTCGCCGTCCCGATAGCGGTGATAAAGCCTCCCCTTTGCATTTATCATGCGGTCAAGGATAAAATCGGCTGCTCGTCTGGCGGCTTCTGCATATTGGAGCTCATCAAACGCACCTGACGCCCGGGCTAAGGCGGCAATCATCAGACCATTCCAATCGGTGAGAATCTTATCGTCTTTATGGGGATGAACTCGCTTGTGGCGAGCGGCAAAGAGCTTTTGTCGTGCTGCCTGGAAATTTCTTTCCAGCTCTTCGGGCGAGATTTTCATATCGCTGGCAGTCTTCTGAAGAGATTTTCTCAGATATAGAATGTTACTCCCTGTCTTTCTCCCCGTGGCTTCCTCGGCGAAGTTACCGTTCCTCTCGATACTGAAGATTCTGATGAGTAGGTCCGACTCTTTGGCGGGAAGCAGCTGCCGGATTTCCTCCTCGGTCCACAGGTAAAACCTTCCTTCCTCACCCTCGCTCTCGGCGTCTTCAGCGGAGTAAAACCCGCCCTCCGGCGCAGTCATATCCCGTAGAACATAGTCAAGTATCTCTCGCACGGTGTGTCTATATCCATCTTTGCCTGTGGCCTGATATGCCTCGATATACGCCATCACCAGCAAAGCCTGGTCGTAGAGCATCTTTTCAAAATGGGGGAGCAGCCATCGGGAATCGGTAGAGTAGCGGTGAAAGCCAAAGCCCACATGGTCGTAAATACCGCCCAGCCGCATGGACTGGAGCGTCTTTTCCACCATGCGCAGAGCCTTTTGCTCACCTGTGCGCTTCCAGTAGCGAAGCAGGAAGGTCAGGTTGTGCGGGGTGGGAAACTTGGGAGCGCTGCCGAAACCCCCATATCGCTCATCAAACACCCGGGAAAGCCGTTGGTACGCCATCTCCAGGGCAGCTTCTCCCAGAGGCTCGCCCGCCGCATGGATGGATATTTGCCTGAGATGCTCGGTGATTTTCTCGGCTGAGCTCATCACCTCTTTCCTGTTTGATTTCCACAGTTCCTGGATGCGGGGTATCAGCTCCATCATCCCCAGGCGCCCTAACCTGCTCTGCCTGGGGAGGTAAGTTGTGGCAAAGAAGGGCTTCTTGTCGGGAGTCATAATGATGGTCAGCGGCCATCCCCCGCTGCCGGTCATCATTTGGCATACGGTCATATACATGCTGTCGATGTCAGGTCTCTCTTCCCGGTCGACCTTGATGCAGATGAACGCCTCATTCATCATGCTGGCTGTTTCGGGGTCTTCAAAAGACTCCTTCTCCATGACATGACACCAGTGACAGGTGGAGTAACCGATGGATAAGAAAATCGGTTTATTCTCTTTTCGAGCCCTTTCAAAGGCTTCCGAACCCCACGGGTACCACTCAACAGGGTTGAATGCGTGCTGCAGCAGATAAGGGCTTTTTTCGGCTATCAACCGATTTGGCTTTCTCTCACCTCTATGTGGACCGGACTTATTGGACACTGACGCAATCCCTCCTCAAGGTCTTAACCAGATGGAACTTAGTCGGATAAAGCCCTAATAATTACCTATCTTTAGAGGAGGGAGAATGCGTGATGGATGAATGAGTGTTGCCTGCTTAAGAAATGGAAAAGCCCCGACTCCTCTCCCCTTCTAAGAGGCAAGACTCATAAGATAAAAATATCTCGCTTCGCCCTCTCAAATGCTTAGCAGCTATCTCGGTATTAGCTTGTTACGGGATTGCCAAATCCCGGGAATTTGCTATTTTTTTATGAACTCGATATTTATGGCCCGACCGGCACCAAGCAGGAAGCCAGTAATCTTTTTCTTTTTATCGCGAGTAAACTCAATATTCATCAATTTCACAGAGAATTTGTCCGGAGCCATAGCCTTGAGCGGACCTTTGGGGGCGTTTCTGTGTGTGAAAACCAGTACCTCTTTCTCTACCACCAGCTTATAGACTGCCGGTAGCTCATCGTTATAATACTCTCCAGCGTACTCCTGCAGCCGCGCTGGCGTCAAGGGGCCTAATGCGGGGGCTTTGACCAGGTTGATTTCCTCCTCTCCCTCTATGGTCAACCTGGCTTTGCGGGGTTTTTCTTTTATCTCCGGGGCAAACTCTATAGCGATCTCTACCGGTGCATCCAGAGCTTCAAAGAGCATCTCGCTCACCGGCGAGAGCACGAATTTCTCGCCCATGGCTTCCGCTGCCAGCTTGTCGTCTTTCACGGAGATAATTACCCACCTGCCGGATTTTTCATCCTGGTAGTTGCCTGCCTTATCTTCTAACTGCTCGCTGGAGAGGGTGATAGGGGTGACCTTCTTTTCGGGCTCCTTTACAGGCACTTCTTTGAACTGGTCGGCGAGGTAAATGTCAGCCACCTGCTGGCAGAGTTTGGAGGGATTAATGGTGCTGAGATTTGCTAGGCAAACCACTGAGAACCTTTGCTCCGGGAAGCGAATCATGGCGCTTCGGAATCCGACAAAACTGCCCCCGTGACCGACCGTATTCAATCCCTTGTAATCGCTTATCCTCAATCCGAAAGCGTAGTCCAACTGTTTACCGTTATTCAGTACGCCCGGTGTCACCAACAGTTCCATAAGCTCCTTGCCCAACTGCTTGGTGTAAAAAGCCTGGTCCCAGAGAAACAAATCTTCTACGGTGGTGTATACACCGCCGTCTCCCACATGGTCGAGGGAGGTCATACTAATGCGGTAGCCCTGCTTGGTGCGAGAGTAGCCGCAGGCACGGTTTTTCACAATCATGGTGTGGTCGTCATGAAAATGGGTATTTTTCATACCTAAGGGCTTGAAGAAACGCTCCTGGGCAAAATCGTTGAGGGATTTCCCGCTCACACGCTGCACGATAACACCCAGCAAAAAGTAACCGCTGTTGGAGTAGAGAAAATCATCGCCGGGCGTAAAATTCAGCCTCTTTTGCCTTGCCAGCTGTTCAATGCTATCTTCTGGAGTATAAAAATCGAAATCCGCCTTACCGGAAAGCTCTGCCAGGGTGAGGTAATCCCGAATACCACTGATATGATGTATTAGATGCCTAACAGTAACTGGTTTATCGTACACATGCAGCTCGGGGATGTATTTGTGAATATCATCATCCAGAAAGAGCTTTCCTTGCTGGGCGAGAATAGCAATACAGGCAGCAGTGAATTGCTTGGAGGTGGAAGCAATACGGAAGACAGAGGTGGGGGTGATGGGGATATTATGCTCCAGGTCGGCCATCCCGTAACCTCGCTGGTAGATGATTTGCCCGTCTTTGATAATGGCTAAAGCTGCCCCGGGTGATACTGTTGAATCCCACTTGGTGAACAATTCATCTACCTTATCTGTCTTTTCATCAGCAATAGCCACTGACAAAACAAAGGCTACGATAAGAATGCCCCCTATAAACCCTGATTTAACTGAAGCTTGTCTCATAACCGACCTCCTATGTTATAAAAAAATCTTGTCCTTCGCTATCATTCAGGTATTAAATAGTAAATGCCTTTTAATCTATTCCCATTTAAGCTAGCTCATTTTCATTTTAGCCCATGGAGGGAATTATTCAAGCAAAAATTTTGCTCATTCTCATAAAAACCTCTTTATGTGAGTGGCCAGAAAACCGAGGCAAATTAATAATAAGCGCTATAGTCTTTCAAAAGATAGAGCAATTCCCCTTGCGGAAGGCATGTTCAAGCTCTTTAGTAGTATATTACCAATCGAAAAAATCAGATAC
>CABWKN010000072.1 GCA_902505605.1 Candidatus Guanabacterium sedimentis | reverse complement strand
CAGTATGCTGGATACTCCCAGCCTACTTCCGGCTACCAGACCCACCAGCAGGTAGCCCGCATGAGCGATACTGGAATAGGCGAGCAACCTCTTCATGTTTGTCTGCACCAGAGCGACCACATTGCCCACGGTCATCGTAAGAATAGCCAGAACTACCAGAATGGATACCCAACTGAACTGCAGCTTGTCCAGCGCGGTGAGCAGAATCCTCAACAGAGCAACAAAGCCCGCTGCCTTCACACCCACCGACATAAAAGCGGTTACCGAGGTGGGTGCCCCTTCGTAGACATCGGGTGTCCACATATGAAAGGGAACCAATGCCACCTTGAAGCCGAAGCCGATAATCAGCATACCCATTCCGATAAACAGAAGGGGATTGCTGGAGACAGCCGTATCGGATAACAACTTAGCTATCATGGGGAGTTTAATGGTTCCGGTGGAGCCGTAGACCAGAGCGATGCCGTAAAGGAGAAACGCCGTGGCGAAAACTCCCAGGAGGAGATACTTCAAGGCTGCCTCATTGGACTTCAGATTAGTGCGGGCAAATCCCGCCAGGATATAAAGGGGGATGGAAACTAACTCCAGCCCCAGGAAGAGAATAATAAGGTCGTTCCCCGAGGAGATAATGAGCATCCCCAGGGTGGAAAACAGAAGAAGCGAGTAATATTCCCCCAGGTCTATCCCTTCCCGACGGATATAGCTCACTGACATGAGGATGACCAGGGCAGTACCCAACAGGAAGACGCCGTTAAAGAAGAGGGATAGGTTATCCACAATTATGCTCTGACTAAGGGAGTAATGGGAAGAGCCCCACAGCCTCAGCGAGGCGTAGAAGGCACCCACCACCCCTATCAAGCTTAAAACTGCTAAATATCCTTTCCTCTCCCGGCGAAGAAAAAGGTCGATGAGCAAAATCAACAATCCAAAGACTCCCAGGATTATCTCCGGGCTGATGTCAATCAGATTAACCGTCGGTAAGGGAATGGGCATTTACGCGTGCCTCCCAATCCTGACAAGGTTTTTAGTCTGTTGAAGCCTCATTATTAAGGAAAAACTCCTTGATTCTCTCTCTCATTTTTTCTACATAAAGGGGTTCCTGGCTCTTCTTCGACTCCACCTGAAGAATCAAATGCTGCACCGAAGCTTCCATCCTGCGCAAGAATGGTCTGGGGAAAACTCCAATGAAAAATATAAGGGCAATTATAGGAACCATCACCGTTATCTCCCGCAGGGAGAGGTCCTTGAGAGCCCTGTTCTCCGGCTTATCCAGCTCTCCGTACATTACCCGCTGGAACATCCACAGCATATAGACCGCTGCCAGGACGATGCCCGTCGCCGCCAAAATGGCGTAAAGCGGTCGGTAGAGGAAGCTTCCCACCAGGATGAGAAACTCACCTACAAAACCATTCAATCCTGGCAAGCCGATGGAAGAAAGGGTGACTATTCCAAAGAAGGCGGCAAACAGGGGCAGCACCTTGGACAGTCCCCCAAAGTCGGCTATCATCCTGGTATGCCTCCGCTCGTAGATCATCCCCACCAGAAGGAAGAGAGCTCCCGTGCTGAGACCGTGATTCACCATCTGCAGGATGCTTCCCTGTATTCCCAGCAGATTGAACGCGAAGATACCCAGCACACAGAACCCCAGATGGCTGACGCTGGAGAAGGCGACCAGTCGCTTGAGGTCGGGTTGCACCATGGACACCAATGCCCCGTAAATAATACCGATAATAGCTAGCACAGAAATGATAGGCATAAATTCAACGCTGGCATCGGGAAACAGCGGCAGACAGAATCTGAGAAATCCGTAAACTCCCATCTTCAGCAGAACCCCCGCCAGAATCACACTCCCTGCGGTAGGCGCCTCCACATGAGCGTCGGGCAACCAGGTGTGGAAGGGAAACATGGGTATCTTGATGGCAAAAGCCAGGAAGAAACCCAGGAACAGCCACAGCTGCTGATGACCGGTCAGCGGGACTTTAAGGAGCTCGAAGAGATTGAATGTGGTCCCTCCCCCAATGTGGTAGAGCCACAAGATGCCTACCAGCATAAGGACGCTTCCCGCCATGGTATAAAGGAAAAACTTCACCGCAGCATAAACCTTCCTCGGACCGCCCCAGATTCCGATGAGGAAATACATGGGAATGAGCATCGTCTCCCAGAAGATGTAAAACAGGAAGAGGTCAAGCGAGACAAATATCCCCAGCATGCCCGTCTCCAGCAGGAGCATCAGTATCATGTATTCCTTCACCCGCTCGGTAATCGCCTTCCACGAGGAGAGTATAGCCAGCACCGAGGTGAAGGTGGTCAGGAGAACTAACAGAAGATTGATGCCGTCTACACCGACAAAATAACTGATTCCATACTGTGGTATCCAGGGTTTCTTCTCCACCCATTGCAGCTCATGCGTGCTGCTGTCGAAATTGAAGAACAGAGGCAGAGATAAAGCAAATACCACCAGCGAGGTCAACAGGGCAATCACCCTGATCGGCTCGACCCTCTTCTTATTGATAAAGAGGATAATCAGCGCACCCACCAGGGGCAGAAATACTATAATGCTCAGCAGCGGGAAACCACCGTAAGGATTCATCCTTTAAGGCTCCTCACAAACAAACTCCTCTTCTCAATCTATAAGCAATACCAGATGATAATCACGGCTCCGATAATAATCAACAAGATATAGGTCTGCACATAACCTGTCTGCACCCTTCTGCCGATACGACCGCAGACCTTGAAGAAGCCAGCCGTCCCGTTCACTATTCCGTCAATTATACTGTCATCCCAGATTCGCCATAGAAACACCGAAAACTTCTTAGCTGGATTGACGAAAAGGAAGTCGTAAAGCTCGTCCACCTTGTATTTGTTAAGGACGAACTTATAGGTTCTTCTCAGGCTGCGAGCCAGTCGCTTCGGCAGCTGTGGATTTCTGACATAAAATTGATAAGCGATATATATCCCCACAAGAGCGATGAGCAGCGAAGCCAGCATCAACCATCTTTCCAGACCAACCGCTTCGCTCCCCTCAGCATGGTGTCCGCCGGTTACCGGCTCCAGAAACCTCAGGATATTCAGCTTCTCCGAAAAGAAGCGGCTCGTCCCCAGCAGGGGGAAGGCCTTAGCTACTCCCGCCAGCCCACCGATCACCGACATAATACCCAGGATGACCAGCGGTATGGTCATAACCCGTGGGGATTCGTGCACATGGACCAGCTTCTCTTTCTCCACTCTGGTTTCACCAGCGAAGGTTCTAAACACGAGCCGGAATATATAGAAGGAGGTCATGGCTGCGGTTATTATTCCTATGGCCCAGAGGATATAATTTTGCTCAAAAGCTCGCCACAGAATCTCGTCCTTGCTGAAGAAACCGGCGAAGGGGAAGATTCCGCCAATTGTCAGAGCAGCTATAAGGAAGGTCATATAAGTGGTGGGCATATATCGCCTTAGCCCTCCCATATGGCGTATGTCCATCTCCCCTGCCAGGGCGTGGATGACGCTGCCCGCTCCCATAAAGAGGAGGGCTTTGAAGAAAGCGTGGGTCATCAGATGGAAGATACCGGCGGCAAAGGCGCCTACCCCGCACGCCATAAACATATAACCCAGTTGGCTGATAGTGGAATAAGCCAGCACACGCTTGATATCGTTCTGCACCAGTCCGATAGAGGCAGCGTAAATCGCCGTAGCACACCCTATTACGGCAACCACCATAAGGGAGGTCGGCGACAGGGAATATATCATATTGCAGCGGGCGATCATATAGACCCCGGCAGTCACCATGGTGGCGGCGTGGATAAGGGCGCTGACCGGTGTGGGGCCCTCCATGGCATCGGGGAGCCAGACATAAAGGGGTATCTGGGCTGATTTTCCCACTGCTCCCAGAAACAGCAAGAGCGTAATAGCAGTAAGAATAGGAGCTCCCACCTCAAATCGCCCCTGCGCCAGATGCATAACCTCGCTGATGTCGATGGTGCCGAAGGTCTTAAAGATATACATAATCCCCAGGGCAAAGCCAAAATCCCCGATTCGCGTCACTATAAACGCCTTCTTGCCAGCATCAGCTGCCGATTTGCGCTCGTACCAGAACCCAATCAGCAGATAGGAGCACAACCCCACTCCCTCCCATCCGATATACATCATCAGAAAGTTATTCGCCAGCACCAGCAGCAGCATGGCACACACAAAGAGGTTGAGATAGGTAAAGTAGCGGGAGTATCCGGGGTCGCCGTGCATATATCCTATGGAGTAAATATGAATGACGAAGGAAACCCCTGAGACTATCAAAATCATAATGATAGACAGAGGGTCAATCTGGAAGGCGAAGTCTGCCTTGAAGTCCCCCACCTTAATCCAGCTATAAAGCACCTTATCAGGGACCGGCTGGTCGGGGAGCACGAAAAAGGCAGTCAGAGAGATGACAAAAGCCAATCCCACCGTACTACAAGCGATTATGCCTACTACTCTTCGGGGAAGCCGGCTTCCAAATAATCCATTAATGACAAACCCGAACAGCGGGAGAAACGGGACCAGCCAGATATAATCAAGCATCACCCACCCCTATCTCTAAAAGGTGAACAGCCCATCCTGAGTAAAGACCCATTCTGGCAGCCTACCCTTTCATCAAGTTTATCTCATCCACATTAACCGTGGCTTTATTGCGGAATATACATATAATGATTGCCAGCCCCACGGCTACCTCCGCAGCGGCTACCGCCATTACAAGAAAGACAAAAACCTGTCCTTCTAATGAATCCAGGAAACGGGAGAAAGCCACAAAGCTCAGATTAACCGCGTTAAGCATTAGCTCAATGGACATAAACATAATAAGAACATTCCGGCGGATGAGAACCCCCACTGCACCAATGGAGAACAATATGGCACTCAACAGGAGATAATATGAAAGAGGAACCATCCATAACCTCCCTTTATCGCTTCCTCTTGGCTAACACCACCGCCCCTATTATTCCCGCCAGCAGAAGCACCGAAATTATCTCAAAAGGGTAGAGATAGTCGGTGAACAGCACCGAAGCAAATGCCTGTGTATTCCCGATATGACGCACCGCCTCCGCAGTATAAGGTCCTCGCATCCCGGTCACGGCAACCGTAAGAGTAATGGAACCGAGCAATAATAAAAACAGCACCACAAAAATAATTCCCATAGACTTTTGAAATATCAAGCGGTAGCCCCTCCTCGCCTCCTTGCCGGTGCGCAACAGCATGACCACGAACACGAACAGCACCATAATCGCCCCGGCATACACAATAATCTGGAGGGCGGCAATGAACTGGGCATTGAGCAGCACATACAGCCCTGCCAGACAGAAGAAGGTGAGGATGAGGAACAGGGCGCTTACCACGGCATTTCTGCTTACTATAACCATAATAGCCGAAGCCACTGCTACCGCTCCGAATATCACAAACAGTGCTAATTCCATCACTCCTGATCTCCCAACTAAAGGCTAATATTCCTTTAGCACCCAGAACTCATTGGTCGCCAGCAAGTCATCCTTGCGTCGAACGAATGCCTCCCGGGTGACATCAGCCATCTCATAAATATAGGTCAGCTGAATGGACAGCTCCGGGCAAGCCTCCTCGCACATGCCGCAGAAGATGCAGCGCAGGGTATTTATCTCAAACTTAACCGGATACTTCTCCCGGTCCTTCCAGGGCGCCTCGGCTGCTTCAATCTCAATACATTGTGAGGGGCACGCAGTAGCGCACATATAACAGGCTACGCACTTCACCCTCCCCAGGTGGTCCTTATTAAGGCGATGCAGTCCCCGATAGCCAGGGAACGGTTTCCGCTTCTCCTCGGGGTATTCCTGAGTAAACCTGCGCATGAAGAAGTGCTTTATAGTAGTGTATAACCCCTTCACCAAAGCAGGGATATATATCCGGTCTATTATGCTCAGCTTCGGAGTTACTACCCGCATTTTCCTATAGACTCCTGACTCAGGGGATTAACACCATCACCACTCCGGTGGCAAATATGTTAAAAATAGCCAGAGGGAGAAGTACAAGCCATCCAAACCTCATTAACTGGTCGTATCGGAAGCGGGGGAAGGTCCACCTTACCCATACAAAAAACCACAGGAAAGCAAAGACCTTCACTACAAAGGCGCCCACTTGCAAAAGAGCTAATAGCAAGGGATGAATAGCAAGCCCCTCTATCCAGGGTATATGCCACCCGCCGAAGAAAAGGACCACTATCAGAGCGGAGAAGGTGACTAGATTGACATATTCCCCCATATAATACATAACAAACTTCATACTCCCATACTCTACCTGATAGCCCACCACCAGCTCCTGCTCTGCCTCGCAAAGGTCGAAGGGGATACGGTTCACCTCGGCAAAGGTAGCGATTAAAAAAATGAGAAAGCCTAAAGGCTGAACAAATATATTCCATCGCGGCAGATAGCCCCAGTAATGAGTTTGCGCTACTATTATATCGTTGAGCCTCAGAGAATGAACGACCATGAGAATCCCGATGATAGAAAGCCCCAAAGCCACCTCGTAGCTTATCATCTGCGCTGCCGAACGGAGCCCTCCCATCAGCGAGAACTTGTTATTGGATGCCCAGCCTGCGATGACAATGCCGTAAACGCCCAGGGAGGCGAAGGCGAAGATGTACAAGATACCTATATTGACATCGGCTATCTGTAACTGGATGGTCCTCCCGAAAAGCTCGAGCTTATCCCCGAATGGTATCACGGCAAAGGTGGCAAAAGCAATGAACACAAAGAAAGCAGGGGCTGCCAGGTAGAGGAGCTTATGAGCCTGGGCGGGAATAAACTCCTCCTTAAAGAAGAGCTTTATCCCATCCGCTATCGGTTGAAAAAAACCCCATGGCCCCACACGGTTGGGTCCCAACCTCTCCTGGAGGAAACCTGCCCCTCTCCTTTCCACTATCGCCATCATCATAACTCCCCCCAGCAGAGCTCCCATTACTACGATGACCTTAATCAGAATTATTATCAGGTCTATCCAAAAGGGACTCATTTTATCACCGTTTTCAACATAAAAACTTATCTATTAACCTTTAGCTTTTCCCAGCGTTCCGAGGCCCTTATAGCAGAGTTCTTTATAGCCCGTTACGGCTCCCGCAATTTCCTCAAAGACCTTCTCCGCAGAGGGGTAACTCATCTCTCCTCCCATCGCCTGACAAACCTCTTGCACAATCTCCCAGTCCGCTTTTGCTTCCCCCAAGGGGAGCAGTGCTGGTTTCAACCGCTGCACTCGTCCCTGGAAGTTAGTAAAGGTGCCCTCCCTTTCGGCAAAGGTGAGGTTTGGAAAAACCACTTCTGCCCACTCGGTCAGCTCCGAGGGGGCGTAATCGTGGACTACCAGGAAATCTGCCTTCCTCAGCATCTCCCGCTCATCAACCGGCAGGGATATTCTGGGAGCACCACCCAAAATATAGAGTGCTCTGACTTTACCGCTGGCGACCTTTTGAAGAAGTTGGCGGTGGCTTATTGGTTGCTTACCATCCACAGTGGCCATGTCCTGTGCACCGACGAGGTTGGACGATTTATCAGCCTCAATGGTAAAGCCGCTGGGGAAGACCATCTGTTCCTCCGCTTGAGCCGGCTGGTATATAGCAATAGAAGGTGAGCGGATGACCGAATGGAGCAACACCCTCAGCAGATAGTTATCCTC
The DNA here is from genome assembly GCA_902505605.1 of Candidatus Guanabacterium sedimentis. GTDB lineage: Bacteria > Acidobacteriota > B3-B38 > Guanabaribacteriales > B3-B38 > Guanabaribacterium > Guanabaribacterium sedimentis. The sequence goes on along the minus strand of CABWKN010000072.1, from coordinate 11,118 downwards.
ATTGGGGAGATAGGGGGAGGCAATAGCTGCTACGGCTTCCCTCCCGAAATTGTTTATTATAAAGCTCAGTCGCTCCTTTACCAGATTCATTGCATTAGCCCAGCTGATGGGGACAAGCTCCTCCCCTTCCCTCTTAAGGGGTGAAGTAAGCCGGTCTTCCCGATGGACAAAGCTCCAGCCAAAACGCCCATCATCGCACATCCACTGGCTGTTGACCTCGGGGTTGGGGCGAGGTCTAATCCTCAATATCTTGTTATCCCGGCTATCTATCTCAATATTGCAGCCCCGGCTGCAGAGAGGGCAGATGCTCTCGGTTCGAGTCAGCCACCAGACCCGAGATTTGAATAAAAACTCCTTACTAACCATAGCCCCCACCGGGCAGAGGTCGACCACATTACCGGAGAGCTTGTTATCCAGCTTTTTGCCCGGAAACACATCCACCTCGCAGCGAACGCCCCGGTTAAACATCTCCAGCTCACAGGTGCCTGAAATCTCCTCGCAGAAGCGGATGCACCTCCCGCATAGGACGCACCTCTCAGCATAATGCAGCACATGAGGACCGAGCTCCTTCCTTCTCTCGAAGTGCTCTTTTTCTTCGGCAAATCGGCTCACAGCAGAGCCATACTTATACACATAGTCCTGCAAGGTGCACTCCCCTGCCTGGTCGCAGATGGGGCAATCGAGGGGGTGATTGATGAGCAAGAATTCCAATATCCCCTTCCGGTTCTTAATCACCTTCTCCGAGCTGGTGAAAATATTCATCCCATCCTTTATAATAGTCGAGCACGCGGGGGTTAACTTGGGCATCTTCTCCACCTCAACCAGACACATGCGACAGCTGCCCCTGATGCTGAGCTCCTTATGGTAGCAGAAGTGGGGGATCTCTATCCCGGCGATGTTAGCCGCCTCGAGGATAGTGATTCCGTCCGGCACCTGAAGCTCCTTGCCGTCGATCTTTATGTTGGCCATCAGCCCCTGACCTTTATACTCTTATCTTTCTCTATGGGGCATCTTCCCTGGCGTATATGGTCTTCAAATTCGGAGCGAAACTTGGCAATAAAGCTGACTACGGGACCTATAGCTGCATCCCCCATGGGGCATAAAGTCTTAAAACTGATATTATCGCAGATATCAAGTAATAATTCGAGGTCACCCTCTAATCCCTTGCCGTCTTCAATGCGGCGCAATATCTTGGCCATCCAGCTGACACCCTCGCGGCACGGGGTGCACTGCCCACAGGACTCATGGGCATAAAAGCGGGTCAGGTTAGCCAGGGCATCAACCATACAGGTGGTCTCATCCATCACGATAACCCCTGCCGAGCCAAGCATGCTGCCGGCAGCCTGAAGGGACTCAAAATCCATGAGGACATCTTCCGCCTGCTTGGCGGTAAGCACCGGTGTCGAAGAGCCGCCGGGTATCACCGCTTTCAGCTTTCGCCCCCCGATTATCCCACCCCCATAATTATAGATAAGCTTCTTCAGAGGAATTCCCATTGGGAGCTCATAGACCCCCGGCTTATTTATATGTCCGCTGAGGCAGAAGAGCTTGGTTCCCGTACTCTTCTCCGTGCCAAAGCCTTTGAACCACTCTGCTCCTCTCATGATGATATGGGGGATATTGGAAAGAGTCTCCACATTGTTGATGACCGTAGGTCCTTTAAATAATCCCACGGATGCGGGAAATGGCGGTTTAAGGCGGGGCTCCGCCCGTTTCCCCTCCAGGGACTCAAGCAAGCCGGTCTCTTCCCCTGCGATATAGGAACCTGCCCCTGGATGGAGCGAGAGGTCCAGATGAAAGCCCTGCTTGAGGATGTTCTTGCCCAGATAATTATTCTGGTAGGCTTCCGCAATTGCTTGCTCCAATACATTCTTCGCCTGGCAGAACTCACCACGGATGTAAATATACGCCGTATGGCAGTTGACTGCATAAGCGGTAATAGCTATCCCCTCAATAAGCTGATGAGGATTCTTCTCCATGAGGAGGCGGTCTTTGAATGTCCCCGGCTCACCTTCATCGGCATTACAGCAGAGGTACACAGGCTTCCCCGAGTCTTTGGGGACAAAGCTCCACTTTAATCCCGCAGGGAATCCTGCTCCACCGCGCCCCCTTAGCCCCGAAGCCTTGACTATCTCAATTATCTCGTCTGGCTTGTGCTGTTTGAGGGATTTTGCCAATCCCTGGTAGCCATCGTGTTTCTGGTAGACCTCTATCTTCTCGATATGGGGAACATCAATATATCTCAGAAGTATCTTATCTTCCATCGGTCTTCTCATTCCAGACTGTCGAGTATCTGATCTACCTGCTCCAGGGTCATATTTTCGTAGTAGCGGTCGTTTATCTGCATAACAGGAGCTGTATTACAGGAGCCGAGACACTCACACTCTAATAGCGTGAACTTTTTATCGGGGGTCGTCTCCCCTACCTCTATATGAAGGCGATTTTTAATATGTTCTATAACCTGCTCGGCGCCATTGAGGGCACAGGAAAGGGTATGACAAACCCTTATTACATACCGTCCTACCTCTCTGGTGTTAAAGAGGGTATAAAAGCTTACTACACCTTTGACACGGCTTAAGGGCAAATCCATCAATCCGGCAACTTGCTCCAACACCTCGTCTGAGAGAACTCCAAATTCCCGCTGGGCTAAATGAAGCACCGGCAGGAGGGCTGCCTCCTTGTGCGGATAGCGTGACAGGATCTCCTTAAATTCTCTCTCTACTGGTGCTGAAAATTTAACCGCCATCTCATCCTCACTGCAAATATTCTGCGCGGCAGCCTTTCTTTATCGGTCTAGCTCGCCGGCTATGATATTGAGGCTACTTATGACAGCTACCACATCCGATATCATATGCCCCTTGATCAACTGAGGGAAGACGGAGTAGTTGATAAAGGAAGGGGCTCGCACATGGATGCGATAGGGCTTGTTGGTCCCATCTGATATGATGAAAAAGCCCAACTCGCCATTGGGGACTTCTGTTGCGGAGTATATCTCCCCCCTGGGTGTCTGGAAGCCATGCTCCTCCATAATGAGCTTGAAATGGTGGATTAATCCCTCTATACTGTGGTAAACACGCTCTTTTGGGGGGAGGATTATTTTGGGGTCGTCCACATTGACCTCACCGCCGGGGAGATTGGCGATGGCTTGCTGGATGATTCTGTTGCTCTGGCGCATCTCTTCCATTCGCACCAGATATCGGTCGTAACTGTCACCTCTCACTCCTACGGGAATCTCAAAATCGAAATGGTCGTAAGAGGAATAAGGCTCGGTTTTGCGGATATCCCACTCTACTCCCGCCGCCCGAAGGCAGGGTCCCGTAAGACCCCAGGAGATAGCCTCTTCAGCTGAGATTGCTCCAATTCCTTTATTCCGGTCGACCCAGATGCGGTTTCTGGTAAGCAGTCTTTCAATATCGTCCACGGTGGGGAGGAAGTGGTCAGCGAAGTCTTTCACTTTATCCTCAAATCCTTCGGGGGCATCTGACATCAATCCTCCTACCCGCGGGTAGGAGTTGTTCATCCGCGAGCCGGTGACAAACTCCAGGAGGTCGTAAATTATCTCCCTTTGCTTGAAAGCGTAAAGGAAGACAGTAAAAGCACCCACATCCACTGCGTGCATTCCGATGCTGACCAGATGGTCGGCAATGCGGTTCAGCTCGCACATTATGGCTCTTATATACTGGCACCTTGGAGGAACCTCAATGCCGAGCAGCTTCTCCACCGCCAGAACATAGCCGATATCGTTGTTCAAGGGGGAGAGGTAGTTCATACGGTCGGCAATGGTGATGAACTGATTATAAGTCCGATGCTCACCCAGCTTCTCAAACCCGCTGTGCAAGAAACCTATCTCCACCTCTACATCAAGTATCCTTTCCCCATCCAGCTCTAAGATGTTACGAAAGACCCCATGGGTAGCTGGATGGGATGGTCCGAAGTTAAGAACCATCCGCTCGGTGGGTATTTCTTTAACCTCATGCTTCATAGCAGCGCTTTACTCCTCTTCGTAATCAAACCTTGACCTCTCGCCCCGCCCCTCAAGGGGATAATCCTTACGGAGGGGGTGTCCCTCGAAATCTTCGGGGAGAAAAATTCTCTTTAAAGCCGGATGCCCTTTGAAGGTAATGCCGAAAAGGTCGTATATTTCCCTCTCCTGCCAATTCGCTGTCTTCCATAGGGAGTAGACCGAATCTATCTCTAGAGAATCCCCGGTGATAAAGGTCTTAATAGCCAGGCGACGGTTGTTCTTAAGTGAATAAAGGTGATACACCACTGCCAGCCTACCTTCAACATCTTCCATTTTCAAATAGTCAATCCCGCTGATGCTGGCTAAATGGTTGAATTTGAGCTCCTCGTCATCCCTGAGGAACTGCAGAATAGACAGGAGGTTTTCCTTTTTAATAGTCACAGTAATATCTCCCCTGAACTCCTTAGCCTCGAGAATGGAGTCCGGGTAGGTAGCCTTGAGTTTGGCAAGCGCCTGATTTCCCTCCACAGAATCCATAATTATCGCTCCCGATATAATACCGTGTCCCGCTCGATCTTCTTCTGGAGCTTGAGCAACCCGTTCAATATATCTTCGGGTCGTGGAGGACAGCCGGGGACATAGACATCTACCGGAACAAACTGGTCAATGCCCTGAATAACCCCGTAGGTGTTAAACAATCCCCCTGAGGTGGCGCAGGCACCCAATGCCAACACCCACTTCGGCTCAAGCATCTGGTCGTATATCTTCTTGAGTACCGGTCCCATCTTGATGACTATCCTTCCGGCTACCACCAATAGGTCTGCCTGCCGCGGGGAGAAGCGCAATACTTCGGCTCCGAAGCGAGCGATGTCGTAGCGCAAGGCTATAGTGCTCATAAGCTCAATTCCACAACAGGCGGTGCCAAATGTGAGGGGCCACAGAGAATTCTTCCGACCCCAGTTGATAAACTTATCAGCTACCGTGGTAAGAATATTATCCCCGAAACGGCTCTCTAATCCCATTGTAAAGCCCCTTTTCTCCAAATATAAATCAAGCCTATTAACAAAATTCCCAGAAAAACTCCCATCTCCACCAGGCCAAAAAGGCTCAGCTCCCTGAAGATAACCGCCCAGGGGTAGATAGTAACACCTTCGAAATCGAAGATAATAAACAGCATAGCTACTAAGAAGAACTTGACTGAAAATCTCAGGCGGGCGTCACTAAAAGGCGGAATCCCGCACTCATAAGGGGATAACTTCGATGGATTGGGTTCCTTCCGTCCGAATAAATGGGATAAAAAAATCAATCCTCCAGACAGAAGAGCAGACAGAATCAGAAGTATTAATATTGGCAGAAAATCAACCGGCATTTCTGCTTTCTTTCGTAAGGTTTAAAGAACGATACCTTACCCTCAGATGAGAAACAGCTAAAAATACTACAATATTGCTTAGTAATTGTCAAGGGGAAAATTCATTTATTTATCGAAAATACCTCCCCAGAGCACCTCTACCCGCTCCTCATCATAAAAAGTAAACCCTCTTTTTTTGCCTAATGACCTCTTAGCTCTTGTTTTTTTCCTTTATTCCTCTTATAATTTGAGGGGATTGATAATAGATGAACCCAATGAAGAGCATCCTCTTGCCTCTCTTTTGGAGATGGAGAGATGAAAGTACTGATTGTCGACGATGATGAAAGCCACGCAGAATTGACCCAAGAGCGGCTGCAGCAGGAAGATTTCTCCGTTGATTATGCCCTTTCTGCCGAAGAGTGTCTGGAAAAGGTATCTACCAGCACCTACGATGTTATAGTATCCGATTACTCTATGCCCCGTATATCAGGTCTGGATTTGCTGGACGAACTAGCAAAAAGGGGCATAGATACCCCGGTGATAATGATCACCGGATTCGGAGATGAGAAGACGGTAGTTCAGGCGATGAAAAAGGGTGCTTACGACTATATAGTAAAAGAGCCGGATCTCGGGCACCTCGATTTGCTCCCCTTCGTATTAAAAGATGCCCGCAGCAAGTACCAATTACAAAAAGAGAATCAAAATTTAATGGCCGAGCTGGTTGCAAAAAGCAGACAGTTAGAGGAACTCAACATCAAACTAACCGAGCTCTCCATCACTGATGAGCTGACCAGAATCTATAATTATCGGTTCTTTCAACTGATGTTGGAAAAAGAGTGGGATAGGGCAAGAAGATACAAACGCCCGCTATCTTGCATTCTTTTTGATATAGACAATTTCAAGAGGATTAACGACCTGTATGGGCATCCTGTCGGTGATAAAATCCTCCGGGAGATGGCTGAATTAATCAGACGCTCAGTTCGCCGAAGCGACTACTTAGCCCGTTATGGGGGTGAAGAATTTGTAATCTTAATTCCCGATTCAAACCTCCACAACTCCATAAAGATAGCCGAAAAGCTGAGGAAATTAATAGAAGACCACTCATTCTACCATGCTGAGCAATCCTTAAAATTAACCATCAGCCTGGGAGTAACCTCCAACGAGGTGCCGCAGGCCAAATCACCCAGTGCTCTCGTGGAGCTGGTTGATAAAGCCCTGTATAATGCAAAAAGAGATGGGAAAAATTGTGTCCGGTTCATCTCTTCAAATAACTCTTCGGACTGAATCCCCAAAAGCCATCTTAGGAGACGCTTACTACCAAAAGGTATTTAATAACCCGCAGAGGATATTTTCATCTTTTTCATCGACGTAACTAAGATTAGCATTATAATTAACAGAGGTGGGAACAAGAGGAAAAGAGCGTTCATTGGTGCAAGTTTTTCCACCTGCGCAAAAAAGAGATGTTTGAGCAGTTAACTGCGCAATCACTTCGTTAAGAAGGTGTGAGATGCTGTATATTGCGGGCTTGCTGAAAGAGTCGCTTAAAATTGTTGCTCTCGTCTTCATCATGACGATAGTAGTAGATTATGTCAATGTAGCCACCAAGGAGAGACTGAAAGGTTTGTTAAAAGGGGGACAATGGCGGCAATATGTGACCTGCTCATTTTTAGTAGCTACTCCGGGATGCGCTGGTTTCTTTATAACAGTAAGCCTCTATGTTTATGGTCTTATATCCTTTGGAGCTATAGTAGGGGCTATGATCGCCACTTCAGGAGATGAAGCTTTCGTCATGTTATCCCTCTTTCCCAGAGAAGCGGTGATGCTGTTCGGTCTTCTGTTTGTTTTGGGGACTTTTTTCAGCTGGCTGAACGATAAGCTGGTTCCCCAGTTCAAGTTCAAGCCCAGCTCGGAATGTCCCCTCCATGAATTCTATCCCGAAAAAGAGTCTTTCAGACACTACTTGACCAAACATATCTGGTCTCATATCATTAAACGGCATCTCATAAGGGTTTTTCTGTGGACTTTTGTGGTGTTATTTGCCCTGGAGGTTAACCTCCACTACTGGAACCTGTCTCCGTTCTGTTTACCAGCTCCTTTGTCCAGGATGGGCATGGTCTTTTACCACTACTCTCTTATAGCGTTAAAGAATCTATTATCATCAAGTTCTTCAACCTTACCTTTGGGCTGCTGGTGGGGTTCATTTTCTATTCCTTAGGTTGGCAGAATGAAGAGCTTCATTCATGCCAGAGAGGTACATCTTTTGAAGAGGGACTCATAGCATTGCCCATGGCAACTATGGAAACTTACTAAAAGGGGTTAATCATGAAAAGAGATATTATCTTAAAATCAGACCGGCTATTCTTCCTTATTTTCATAATAACAACTATATCCTTCCTGGTCGGCTTAACACCCTCAAAGAAGGTGAGCAAAAGGCTGACCAGCTTATCCGAGGTCTTCGAGCCAGGTGCCATACTCCAGGATACCAATGGTGATGAAGTGGTAGATTGTGTGAAAGCCACCATAATAATCCCCGCAGAAGCTCCACTGGAAGATATACAGGCTGCCTGCCATTTGGCAGCCAGGCTCGCCTTTGAGAGCACCGCCCTCTCTCCGCCCCTCACTATCAGCGATACCGAGGTTAAGGACACCGCCGCCTTACCCCACCCTATTCTTATTGGGCGCAGCAATCGGCTCCTGCAGCAGCTCGTTCGCAGTGGCAAGCTGAAAATAGACCATCTGAAAAAGGGTGAGGGCATGGTTTCTCTGCTGCCTTCTCCCTTTGGGAGTGACCATGGGCTGATAATTGTTGGTGGAGATGAAGATGGCACCCTGATCGCCGCCTCATCCTTTGCCGCCCGGACTCCCTACCTGTGGGAGGTAATTGGACGCCAACACGGAGACACCTTCGGCAAGGTGGAGCAGGAAGTTGCCGATTTCCTCAAAGAAGAGAAGGTGAAAGTCACAAGCTCCTCCGCGCAATCCATCACTTTTATCAGCGATAGAAAGGAGATGATCTCTCTTACCCTTAACCTGGCGGTGGAAAACGGCAAAGACCTTACGCATGCCGTTGAATCGTTCGAAAATCTCATGCATGCCCATCGGCGAGGGGAGCAAACCGACCTATTGAGCTACTCCAGCCTGGCGGAACTTCTCGTTGACCTGCACTCCCCCCAATCAAATCGTAAGGTAAGCATCCCGAGGGTCGGCTATCCTTCGCGGCTCCTCACGGCACGACCCGACTACACCCGCCATCGCCTCAAAGAGCTGAAGCCAAAACACAAGGACTTCGACCTCTCCAGCCTCTTCTCCCTGGATGGACTGTTCGGTGATGTGGTGCCCGACAAAATACCCGACAAGATGGAAACCATTATCATCCTCGGTCCTGCTGGCGAGTCGGCAGGAGCACCAGAGGTAGCTGCCCGCCTGGGGCTTGAATGCGCCGGAATAAGCCTTCCCCTGACCAAGCGGGACTACGAGGTGATAGAGCCCGCCAAGGAGATAAACCCCATTCTGTTCGGAATGAGCAATCGGCTGGTCGCCTCCCTGAAAAAGGTAGGGAAATTGAAGATGATAGAACTCCAGCCGGGAGAAGGGATGGTGCAGGTAGTTCCTAAAGCACTCGGCGAAACCAACGCTCTGGTTATCGCCGGCAAAGACAGAGAGGGCACCAGGGCTGCCGCCTTTCATTTAGCCCGAAGAATCCCATACCTGTGGAAATCCAGTAAGGGGGAGTTGACTCTTGAGGAAATAGAGGAGCAGGTCCACCGGTTCTTCCGCTGTCAGACGGCTGCCGGGCAAGGAGCCGCCGCTCTGCTTGAGATAGAGAGAATAGCAGAGGATTTAGCGGATAAAAAACTGGAGCATATTAAAGTAGACCTCTATCTGGATGAAGAGGCACCAGACTTTGCCCGGTTTGTAGATGAGAAGCTGAGAAAGGACATATCGGTGGAAAAGGTGGAGGTCAATTGCTTTGACCGCCACCAGCCGAAGACCATCTTTGAGCGCCAGCTCCAGGTCCCCTGGGAAGTAGACGAATTCTGGAAGAAATTTCAGCAGGAGGTCAGACCAAAATTGAGTCCGGGGGGAAAAGTGGAGATAGAACTCAGGGTCAGCGAACCGCCTGAAGTGAGGAATGAGCTGAGAGCATCCATCATCTCCCGCATAGAGGAAGCCGGCATCAAACCCGAAGACCAGAAGGTGATAGTCCTCTCCGCTTACAAGCAGGGATTCAGCTGGCTGAGGGATGTTGTCCTCCCCGCCATTAAAGGGAAAGAAGTGGAGCAAGTGTTCATCCGGGTCGCATCGTACGCACCAGATTTCTCCCAGCAGTGGAAATACTATCAGGAACCCACTCGCTGGTTGCAGGAGCTCTACCCCATAGACGAGGTCTTCGCCCAGGAGCTGGGGCTTCGACCGGCGGATACCGTTTTTGAGCTCAAGGGTCCACAAGAGCCCATCTATGAAGTAACCGTCACTAATAAAGCAGGCAAGACGCTCTTCCAGGGAGACTTCTCACCTAAGGTCGTAGAGCGACCCTTCCTTGACAAATTCGCTCACTGGGGCAAGGTGCAGGTTACCACCAGCTGGCTGAAAGCCAAAATCAATGGAGAGCCAGTCGTCAGCTGCCGCATACCCACCGACATGGAGCGCTTCTGGGATTATTACCAGAGCGAGGTGCTGCCGCAGGTTCATCAGCATATCATGAATACCACCAGCAAAAAACCAACCCTGGAGAAGCAGCCCTTCTTCAAGAGCCTGACCATTGAGCTGAGAATGAGCGAGCCTGACTATCGGTTGGGAATTGACGAAGAGCATATATCCTCCCTGGAATCCATCCACGATGAGATATATTTTGACACCCTGGAATATTTCCGCGGCATGGTAGAAGAAGCCACTGGCTACCCCCAGCCCGGGCGAGAATCGGCTCCTGGTAACATAATCCCCCTTATTCACCCCAGCCAGCCAGGAAAGCCCGGGGTGGTCGACTTCAGCTATGTGGGGTACTTATCTGCCAAACCAAAGGTGATAGCTGAGTGGCAGGAAGTGGGGCGTGACCCCCATCAAGAAACCAGAGAGCTTGCCGGCATGAAGCCTCCCCGTCCCAGCGCCTTGCTTGAGATAGTGCAGGCGGGAAAGGAGGGAGTCAACAAGCTGGGAGTTAGCTTGAAACTGAAGAAGGACGAGGAGCTATCCCGGTCGGTCGACCTCATAGAAAGGCTAACAGCTCTCCATAAAAAGGGGATATTCAAGGAAGCCCTTTCCTATCCACAGCTGGACGAGCTGGGGCTCTATCTCAGCTCCCCATCTTCTCAGACAGTGCTCTGGGTAAAGAGCACCGGCTACCAGCCGGAAGTCATTGATAAGTTAGCCGGCTGGAGCTATCGCGGGGAGCCAATTGTCCCACTCAACAAGGTTCTGAGCCCCGAAGAGAGCGACCTGATTGCGGCCAAGCTAGGCACCTTTCCCGAAATCATCACCTACCAGGCAGGCAAGTCCTACCAGGGGCGACCCATACCGGTGCTGGAGTTAACCCTCCCCAGTGGAGCTGAACTTACCTCTCAGGCAAAGATGAGCACTTATAAGCCCACCATACTCATCACCGGTCGTCAGCACGCAAACGAAATCTCCTCCACCAGCTACATACTCCGGATGGCGGAGCTTCTGGCAACCGACCCCGCTTATAAAAAATATCTTAATAGAGTCAACTTTGTCCTCCATCCGGTGGAAAATCCCGATGGCGCAGCTCTGGCATACCAGATGCAGAAGCTTACCCCTTACCACAGCCTTCATGCCGGCAGATACAGCT
>CABWKN010000071.1 GCA_902505605.1 Candidatus Guanabacterium sedimentis | reverse complement strand
TCCCTAAAACTCTTCATCAATGGTGTATGATTAAACCCTCGGAATAGTTCTTTTCTTCGTGCAATTATATCCCAGCTTCTCAGTGGATGTCAAACGCCAAGTTGCCTGCAAAGGGAAGCTGAGCTCTTTTCTGGTATTATATCAGGGCAGGCTTGGCGGCAGTAAAACCCCTTGCAGTTTTTATAAGTATATGATAATTTAAAATGCCTGATGAGTTAATAATCGTAGCTATTAGGATGGAAAAAGAATTATTCTATTGGTTTTTCAGCACCATAGTGCAGGCGTTCGTTGCCTTGCTGCTCTTAGTAGGAATATACAAAATTTCCACTTTGGAATGGCAAAAAGAACAAAACATAAAAGTGCCAAGGAAATAATTGAAGAAAAAGAGAGTTGAAGCTATTTTAAAAATAAGGTATAGGAGGAGATAGTGCCAAAAAATATTTATACATTTTTACTGGAAATATTTATAGGTGCTGTAATCCTGAGCTGCGGCAGTGAAAAAGCGGAGCGAGAGGAATTCCAGTGGGGCAACCTGAAAAATTTGGGTCCCCGCATAAATTCCCCCGGCAAGGACGAACATGTTACCTTCAGCCAAGATGGAATAACCATGTATTTCGCCTCCATCAGAGAAGGGAGAATGGGAAAATACGACATTTACACCTCCAGGTTTGAAAATGGAGAATGGTCGCCGGCAGAGCTATTGCCGCCGCCAATCAACACCCTAAAAGACGAATACGACCCCTTTATTACCCTGGACGGAAGCAAGCTGTTTTTCGCCTCCAATCGAGACAATGGCGAGCAATACTGGGATTGCGAAATCTATATCAGCGAGTGGGACGGAGAAAAATGGAGCGAACCGAGAATTTATGACAGCGCCTTTGTGACCCCGGACAAACCCGATTGGGGAGTAACCATACCCGGGGATTTTCAAACCTTCATTTTCTCCAGCGGTAGAAAGCCTGCCAGGCCTCAGTCGGTTCAGCTATTTCAGTCAATATGGCTGAGAGATAAATGGTCGGAGCCGGAAGTTCTCCCTGCGCCGGTAAATTCGGGAGGATGGGAAGCTACACCCTATATCACTCCCGATGGAAAAACTTTGTATTTATGCTCCGACCGAGGCGAGGAAAACAAACAAGATGTTGATATATGGAGCTTTGATTTTATCAATGGAAAGTGGACAGACCCGCAATTGATGGGTGGACCTTTTCTTTCCGATAAGCATGATTACGACCCTTGCCTCTCACCAGATGGAACAAGGTTTTATTTTACATCTGATAGGGATGGAGGCTTAGGCGATTCGGACATTTATGTGGTAGAAAAGATATTTAAAAAGTAAGTTTTCTCTGCAAAGGCTTAGGATAAGATGCATAAGGCAACAAACCGTAAGGGAGTGGAAGCTAAAGGAGTAGTTGATGCTCCCTTCTTCAGTTGACAGATTGGAAAGGAGGATGTGATTATGTCCGACCTGGTAAAGCGAAGCAAAAAAGTACTAACCCCGGCATTAGCTTTTGACACCCAGGTAGCAGCTGTCAAGGCAGAGGGCTGCTGGGTTGAAGGAGATGATGGGAAAAAGTATCTCGATTTCAGCGGCGGCACGGCAGTGACCAACATCGGGCATCGCCCTCCCAGAGTGGTCGAAGCTGTCAAGGATCAGCTTGAGCGGTTTATACATGCAGGCTGCGTCTTCTATTACGATTCCGTGGTAAAGCTTTTCGAAGAGCTAACGCGCATCACACCAGGCAATATAGACATGTTCTTCGTCGCCAATGCGGGGACCGAGGCAGTGGAGGGAGCTCTAAAGCTGGCTCGGTGGGTCACTCGTCGTGGGGGGATTATCTGCTTCCGAGGAGCCTTTCATGGGCGCACCTTGGGCGCTATCTCTATCACCTCCTCTCGAGTCCACTACCGGAAGAGGTATGAGCCCCTGCTGCCCTCTGTGTATCGGACCCCCTACCCCTACTGCTATCGCTGCCCGATGGGACAGGAAGAGGGGAAGTGCTCCCTGGAGTGCTTCCAATACCTGGAGACGATGATGGACCACGATATTCCCACCACAGATATCGGGGCCGTGATCATGGAGCCTATACTCGGGGAAGGGGGATATGTGGTTCCCCCGAAATCCTATATGGAGCGCCTGAGGGAGCTGTGCGACCGACATGAGTTCCTGCTCATTTTCGACGAAGTGCAATCGGGAATGGGGAGAGCTGGAAAATGGTTTGCCTGCGAGCACTTTGGAGTCGTTCCCGATATAATCTGCATCGCCAAAGGGATAGCTTCGGGATTCCCCCTGAGCTCCTTCGGAGCTTCCAAGAAGCTCATGCAGGATTGGCTCCCCGGAGCTCACGGCACCACCTTCGGAGGAAATCCCATAAGCTGCGCCGCTGCGGTGGCAACTATTGAGACCATCAGAGAGGATAAACTTCTGGAAAAGTGCCAGGAGTTGAGCCCCTGGGTTATGGAGAGACTGAAGAAGCTGAAGGACAAATATCCGGTTATCGGTGACATAAGGGGTCTGGGCTATATGATCGGTATTGAATTGGTCCTTGAGAACAAAAAACCCGCCCCGGAGCTGACATCCCGCCTGTTGAAGCTGTGTCTGGAGGAGGGCTTGATTCTCATAAGCTGCGGCACCTGGTCTAATGTAATACGATTTATCCCCCCATTGATGGTTACCCGCGAGGAGCTGGAAAAGAGCTTTACAATTTTGGATAAAGCATTTCAGCGGCTGAGCTAAATTCTCAGGGCGCCGAAAAAAGTTAGCAAACAGATGAGGGAGCTGTGATATAATTTTAAATTAGAGATGTCGTTTTACATAATCTCAAGGGGTTGAAATCTCCCAAAAGTAAGATTTTCTTTTACCGTCAAGACGAGAGCTGCTGAAAAGCTTCAAAGCTAAGAGAACGACAGCCAAGAGCATGATTATTGATGATTAAGCGAAGCATCCTGCCCAATGGGATCACGGTAGTCACTGAAAGAATGCCCCAGGTCAAATCAGTCTCCATAGGAGTATGGCTGAAAGAAGGCTCCCGTGATGAGACAGAAGCGCACAATGGCATCCACCACTTTTTAGAGCATATGATGTTCAAGGGAACCACCAGCCGTTCTGCCAGGAGGATTGCCCGGGAGATAGACTCTTTAGGAGGAGGGCTGGATGCCTTCACCGAGAAGGAAAACCTTGGCTTCTTTGCCAAGGTGCTAGACGAGCACCTCCCCCGGGTGACGGTACTGCTGGCGGATATTGTGCTGAATTCCCTCCTCAAAAAACAGGATATAGACAGGGAGCGAGGAGTCATTCTGGAAGAGATCAGCATGCTGCAGGACAACCCCGAAGCCCTTATCCACGACCTCTTTATCAACGCTTTCTGGGAGAATCATCCCCTGGGGAGACCCATTCTGGGTACCCTTGACACAGTAGCGAAATTCGACCGTGATGTGCTGAAAGAATACTTTGAGCAGGGCTTCGTGCCGGATAATATGCTGATAACCGCCGCCGGAAACCTCCGCCACGAGCAGGTGTTAGAACTCATTGCCCGCTACTTCACTTTGCAGGGGAGCGCCAATAAAAAAGAGCGCATACCCCCCAAGGGAGTCTTCACCATCAAATTGCACAACAAGAAGGAGCTGGAGCAAGTTCACCTTTGTCTGGGAACCAAGTCCCTCCATTACAATCACCAAGACAGGTATAGCTGTTATCTCATGAACCTTATGCTGGGAGGGAGCATCAGTTCCCGTCTGTTTCAGAATATTCGTGAGAGAAAAGGATTGGCTTACTCAATCTTCTCCTACCTCAGCCACCATGTGGATGCCGGCTACCTGGCCATCTACGCCGGAACCAGCAAGAATAACGGCAGGAAGGTGATAAAGCTAATTCTTGATGAAATAAAAAAGCTGAAATCCCAGCTTGTGAAAGATAAGGAGCTCAGGCTGTTCAAAGACCGGCTAAAGGGGAGCCTCATGCTGGGGCTGGAGAGCACCACCAGCCGGATGGCTAACTTAGCTCGTCAGATGATTTACTTCGGACGCTGCTTTACCCTCGACGAGATCCTTGCAGGAGTAGAGGAGGTAAGGACGGAGGATATCAGTAAAATTGCCCATTTCCTTTTCGACCAGAGGCAGCTCTCTCTGGTTGCCCTGGGAGATGTAGAAAGATTTAAAATAAAAGAGGAAGAGCTGGTTTGTTAAGGTGGAATAGCTGGATAATTTTATAAATCTGAGTGGAGGACGAGAGAGATCGAACTTAAGGTAAATATTCTGGGGAGCGGCAGCTCGGGTAACTCCATCTTTATCGGAAATGATAAGGTTAAGCTCCTTATCGATGCCGGCCTGAGCTGTCGGGAGACAGAACGTAGGCTTAACCTTATGGGGGAAAAGTTGTCCGACATAGATGCTCTTTTGATCTCTCACGAGCATCACGACCATATAGTGGGAGCATCCGTCATCTCCCGGCGATACGAGATACCTCTTTATCTCAATGCCGGGACCTTAGAGGCCCTAAAAAAGGGCAACTTCCGTTCGGGCAATACTGTTCTTATTGAAGGAGGAAACCCTTTTCGGATAGGGGATATAGAGGTCATCCCATTCTCTGTCCCCCATGATGCCGCCGACCCCCTCGGATTTAACCTGGTCTGTGGACATATCAAATTAGGAATAGCTATTGATTTAGGTTCCTCTTCCCATCTGGTGAGGGAGCGCCTTCGGGGGTGCGACCTGCTGGTGCTGGAGGCAAATCACGATATTGAAATGCTCAAAAACGGTCCCTACCCCTGGGAGGTGAAGCAGCGGGTGTTGAGCCGTGTGGGGCACCTGTCCAACGAGGATGCCGCCGCTTTGCTGAAGCAGATTGTCGAGCCGCGCTCCCAATATCTATTTTTAGCCCATATGAGTAAGGTGAACAATCTTCCTCAGTTAGCTCTTTACCACTCCCAGAAGGCACTCCGGGAGGCAAATAATCCCCTGGCCAGGGTCTTCCTCACCTATCAAGATAAACCGAGCGAGATAATAAAAATGAGGGTCTAAAAGGAGGATAAGGCATTGATTCCCAGATATTCAACCCCCGAGATGCGGCATATCTGGAGCCCGGAGTATAAATTCCAGAAATGGCTGGAGGTTGAGATTGCAGTATGCGAGGGGTGGGCTCACCTGGGACAGATACCACCCCAGGCAGTGGAGAAAATCACCTCCAGGGCGAGCTTCTCTGTGCAGCGCATAGAAGAGCTGGAGGAGGTGGTGCGGCACGATGTGATAGCATTTCTCACCAATGTGGCAGAAAATGTGGGAGAGGAGGCGAGATACATCCACCTGGGGCTCACCTCCTCCGACATACTGGACACATCCATGGCACTGCTGCTGCGGGAAGCCTGCCAGATTATCCTGCAAGACCTGGAGGAGCTCTCCCGGGTTCTCCAGCGGCGGGCACTGGAGCATAAAGATACCCCCATGATTGGGCGCACCCATGGCATCCATGCCGAGCCGATAACCTTCGGATTGAAGTTAGCCATCTGGTGGGACGAGAACCGCAGAAACATAGAGAGGCTGAAAAGGGCAATAGAGACCATCAACTACGGGAAAATCTCCGGGGCAGTGGGGAGCTTTGCCCATGTGGAGCCCTCGGTGGAGGAGTATGTCTGCCGCAAGCTGGGGTTGAAGCCAGCCCCCATTTCCAGCCAGATCATCCAGCGCGACCGATACGCCGAGCTGCTCACCACCCTGGCTATTATCGCCAGCTCGGTGGAGAAATTCGCCACCGAAATCCGAAACCTCCAGCGAACCGACATCCGTGAGGTGGAGGAGTACTTCTCTCCCGGGCAGAAGGGCTCCTCCGCTATGCCCCACAAGCGAAACCCCATAGCCTGCGAGCAGGTATGCGGACTAGCCCGCCTGGTGAGAACCAATAGCCTGGCCGCCCTGGAAAACATGCCCCTGTGGCACGAGCGAGATATCACCCACTCGTCAGTGGAAAGGGTGATTCTGCCCGACAGCACCACGCTGATTGACTATATCCTCAAGCGGTTCACCCGCATTCTCGACCGACTGCTGGTTTATCCCGATCAAATGATGGAAAATCTCAATAAAACCAGGGGGTTGATCTTCTCAGAGTCGATCCTCCTGGCTCTGATAAGAAAGGGGCTCTCCAGAGAGGAGGCTTATCAGATGGTACAGCGCAGAGCCATGGAGGGATGGAAGGGCAACCGCCTTTTCAAGGAATCAGTGCTTGATGACGAGGAGATAGGGAAGTATCTCTCCCGCGAGGAGATTGACTCCGCCTTTGACCTCCGGGAGCAACTCCGTCATGTGGACCACATCTTTGATAGGGTCTTCCCCAAGCCGGAGGGTAAAGAAGGAGGGCGGTGAGCTACTACTTTTAAGGAACTATTCCCATGAAAGCAAAAGTCTTCGTCACTTTTAAAGAAGGGGTCCTAGACCCCCAGGGCAAGACCATCAAGAACGCTATTGTGAGCCTCGGATATGAGGGGGTGGAGGATGTTCGACAGGGGAAATATTTTGAGATGACCCTGGACACCCTCCCCAAGGAAAAAGCCGAAAATCTGATTAAAGAGATTGCCGAAAAGATCTTAGCTAATCCCATCATTGAGCAGTTCCAATATCATATAGAATAACCTGATTAACGATGAGGTGTGAGCTATGAAGTTCGGGGTGGTGGTTTTCCCCGGCTCCAATTGTGACCATGATACCTACTATGTCCTCAAGGAGGTCTATAAACTGGATGTGGACTATATCTGGCATAAGCAGACCACACTAAGTTCTTACGACTGCATCATTTTGCCGGGAGGATTCTCTTATGGCGATTATCTGAGGTCGGGCGCTATCGCCCGCTTCTCCCCGGTAATGCAAGCGGTCATAAATTTTGCCCATCAAGGAAGGCTGGTGCTGGGAATCTGCAACGGATTTCAGGTTCTTATGGAGGCAGGGCTTCTTCCCGGGGCCATGCTCCGCAACAAAACACTGAAATTTATCTGTCAGGATGTCCACATAAGGGTGGAGGATAAACAAACCCCCTTCACCACCCTCTGTCGTGAAGGGGAGGTTTTGCGGCTACCCATCGCCCATAAGGATGGGAATTACTTCGCCGATGCCAAAATGATGAAGGAACTGAAGAAAAATCACCAGATTATATTTCGCTACTGCACTCCCGAGGGAACTCTGACCGAAGAGGCTAATCTCAATGGCTCCCTGGATTATGTCGCCGGCATATGCAACCGGGAGAGGAATGTCTTGGGGCTGATGCCGCATCCGGAGCGCTATGCGGAATCCATCCTGGGTAACGAGGATGGCAAACGGATATTTGACTCCATAATAACCTACCTTTCCAAAGAAAAATGAGGATTAGAGCAGATGAAGGTGCCCGAAGTTAACCTTAAGACCGCTCTGGAACAGGGGCTGACCGAGGATGAATACCAGCGCATCCTCGAACTCCTTGGCAGAGTGCCTACCTTCACCGAGCTGGGAATTTTTGCCCTGATGTGGAGCGAGCATTGCAGCTACAAAAGCTCGCGGGCTCTGCTGAAGCAGTTCCCCACCACTGGGGAGAGGGTCATTCAGGGTCCCGGGGAAAACGCCGGGGTGGTGGATATTGGCGACGGGCTGGCAGTGGTTTTCAAGATTGAGAGCCATAACCACCCATCCTTTATAGAGCCCTACCAGGGGGCGGCTACCGGAGTGGGAGGGATATTGAGGGA
The DNA here is from genome assembly GCA_902505605.1 of Candidatus Guanabacterium sedimentis. Classification (GTDB taxonomy): domain Bacteria; phylum Acidobacteriota; class B3-B38; order Guanabaribacteriales; family B3-B38; genus Guanabaribacterium; species Guanabaribacterium sedimentis. The sequence goes on along the minus strand of CABWKN010000071.1, from coordinate 4,800 downwards.
TGTTTTCACCATGGGGGCGCGCCCCATCGCCTCCCTCGATTCCCTGCGCTTCGGCTCCTTCGACCACCCGAAGACCCGCTGGCTGGTCGAAGGAGTGGTGGCGGGAATTGGCGACTACGGCAACTGTGTCGGGGTGCCCACCGTCGGAGGTGAGATCTACTTTCATCCCAGCTACAACGGGAACATCCTGGTCAACGCCTTTACTCTTGGGATAGCTCCTAAGAATAGAATATTCCTCGGGAGAGCGAAGGGCGTGGGCAATCCGGTGATCTATGTGGGCTCTAAAACCGGAAGGGATGGCATTCACGGTGCCGGCTTGCTGGCTTCGGCAGAGTTTGATGAGACCTCCGAGGAGAAGCGTCCCACGGTCCAGGTAGGCGACCCTTTTATGGAAAAGCTGTTGTTAGAAGCTTGCCTGGAGCTTATGCAGACAGGCTACCTGGTGGGAATTCAGGATATGGGAGCGGCGGGCTTGAGCTCATCTTCCTTTGAGATGGCGGGCAGAGGGGGGGCTGGAATCGTAATGGAACTCTCCCGGGTTCCCTGCCGGGAACCGGGAATGACACCCTATGAGCTGATGCTCTCGGAGTCGCAGGAGCGCATGCTTCTCATAGCCAACAAAGGAGCTGAAGAAAAGGTCAGGCGCATATTTGAGAAATGGGATTTGGAAGCGGTAGTCATCGGTGAGGTCACCGATGATGGAATGGTCACCGTTCTCAATGATGGAAATGTCGCCGCTAAGCTCCCTGCCAAGCCCCTCTCCATCTCTGCACCCTTCTATCATCGACCGATGCGGAAGCCCGGCTATCTCAAAGACATCGCCCAATTTGAACCAGCATCCGTTCCCATTCCCTCAGACATGAACCAGGTCTTAAAAAGTCTTCTCTCCTCGCCAAACATCGCCAGCAAGGAGTGGGTCTATCGGCAGTACGATTACACCGTGCGGGATAACACAGTGCTTATACCGGGTTCCGATGCTGCGGTGATACGCATTAAAGGAACCACCAAAGCCCTGGGACTCACCGTAGATGGGAACAGCCGCTACTGCTACCTCCACCCTCTGCGAGGGGCAATGCTCGTCGCAGCAGAGGCAGCCCGTAACCTCTCCTGTTGCGGTGCTACCCCCCTGGCTCTTACCGACTGCCTGAACTTCGGAAACCCTGAGAAACCCGAGATAATGTGGCAATTCGACCAGTGTATCAAAGGGATGAGCCAGGCCTGTCGGGTGCTGGGTATCCCGGTGGTGAGCGGCAATGTCAGCTTCTATAACGAGACCTTTGGCTCCCCTATCTTCCCCACTCCCACGGTGGGAATGGTTGGACTCATCGACGACTGCCGAAAGCACTGCGACCAGTGGTTTAAAGAGGAAAAAGATATTATATTATTATTGGGGGATACAAGGGATGAACTGGGAGGAAGTGAGTATCTCTCGGTAGTTCATAAGCTCGAGCGAGGAGACCCCCCTGCCCTTGACCTTTCCCTCGAGAAAGGGGTGCAGGAAACTTGCCGGGAGATGATTGGCAGAGGAATGGCCCGCTCGGCTCACGACTGCTCAGAAGGTGGTTTGGCAGTCGCCCTGGCGGAGTGCTGCTTCCATCCCCGGCGAAGCTTCGGTGCCAGCGTGGAGCTCAAAAGCAGCAGCATAAGAGAGGACGCCCTCCTGTTTGGGGAATCGCAATCCCGCATCCTGGTCTCCGTCCCTCGCCAAAGGATGAAGCAGACCGAGAGATTGCTGGACAAAAGCTCTATCCCCTGGGCAGCAATAGGGAGTGTAGGGGGCGAGGCATTAAGGGTAGTTTATGGAGGGGAGGTTTTACTTGACTACCCCATCAGGGAGCTGCACCATCTCTGGAGCAAAGCTCTGGAGCGGCTCCTTTTCAGCAAGGAGGATGAATAACCATATGAGATGCCTGTATGATGGGGGACTCCGCCATAAGTGCGGTGTCTTTGGTATTTACAACCACAATGAACCGGCGCGTCTGACCTATCTGGGGCTTTATGCCCTCCAGCATCGGGGACAGGAGAGCGCAGGTATGGTCACCTCTAATGGGCGCAGGCTCCATCTGGCGAAAGGAATGGGTCAGGTGGCAGATGTCTTCGACCCGATGATCCTGTCCCGGCTTAAAGGGAAGTCTGCTATCGGGCATGACCGCTACTCCACCGCCGGCGAGAGCGGATTAATCAACTGTCAACCTCTTCTGATAGACAGCTACTGGGGACAGATAGCCTTAGCCCACAATGGCAACCTGGTCAATGCCCTGAGCCTCCGCAGCGAGCTGGTGCGTCAGGGTTCAGCTTTCATTACCACCAGCGATACCGAGGTTATCCTCCACCTTATTGTGAGGTCTTCCCGCAAGTCCTTTCACGATGCCTTAGTAGAAGCCCTGCTGAAAATAAGGGGAGCTTTCTCCTTGCTGCTCATGACGGTCGATGAGATGATTGCCATCAGAGACCCCTACGGTTTCCGTCCTCTGGTGTTGGGGAAGCTGCGAAACTCCAGGGTAATCGCCTCTGAAACCTGTGCTCTTGACCTGATCGGGGCTAAATTCATAAGGGAGATACAGCCCGGAGAGATTCTCATCATCAATAAGGATGGTCTGCAGTCCATTTTTCCTTTCCCCGAAAGAGAGCATGCCCAGTGCATCTTTGAGCTCATCTACTTCGCCCGCCCTGACAGTGTCATCTTCGGGGAGAGCGTCAATCTGTATCGCAACTGCCTGGGAAGACGGCTGGCCAGGGAGTCTCATGTAGATGCCGATATTGTGGTTCCAGTTCCCGACTCCGGAGTAAGTGCCGCTCTTGGCTACGCCTCGGAATCCAAAATACCCTTTGATTTCGGTCTCATAAGAAACCACTATGTCGGACGCACCTTTATTGAGCCGAAGCAAGCCATAAGAGACCTGGGCGTGAAGGTCAAGCTCAATCCGGTGCGCGGTCTGATTCGGGGGAAGAAGGTAGTGCTGGTGGACGATTCCATCGTGCGGGCAACTACCAGCCGCAAGATTGTGGCTATGATACGCCGTGCCGGAGCGAAGGAGGTTCACATGCGCATCAGCAGCCCCCCCATCATCTCCCCGTGTTTCTATGGTATTGACACCCCTACCAAGGAGGAGCTGATTGCCTCTTCCCATTCGGTGAACGAAATCCGCCAGTTCATCAGAGCCGACAGCCTTAACTACCTCAGTCTGGAGGGAATACTCAGTTGCGTGAAGAACGGGGAGAAGCGGTTCTGCACTGCCTGCTTTACCGAGAAGTATCCGATTGACTTTCCCTATGAGAGGTTCCCCCAGCTCCAGCTCTTTGAGAAACAAAAATAAGGAGGCTTTGTGGCAGGAAAAAAGAGGCTGGCGATTCTCATTTCGGGGAGAGGTTCCAACATGGTGGCTATCGCCCGGGCGCTGAAGCGGGGTAAAATACCCAATGCAGAAATAGCGGTAGTCCTGAGCAATAAGCCCGATGCTGCGGGATTAAAGAAGGCGCAGCAAATGGGTCTGGAGACACTCTGTATCAGCCATAAAGACTTCCATACCCGTGAGGATTTCGACCGCCGCATAGTGGAGGAGCTGAGAAAACGGAGGGTGGACCTGGTCTGCTTAGCCGGCTTTATGAGGATTCTTAGCCCCTATTTTATCAACCAATATCGCAATCAAATAATGAACATCCATCCTGCCCTTCTTCCTTCTTTTCCCGGAATGCAGGCTCAAAAAGACGCCCTGGAGCACGGGGTGAAATACTCCGGGTGCACCGTCCACTTCGTTAGCGAGGATGTTGACGCCGGTCCCATAATTATCCAGAAGGTGGTGCCGGTGCGGGACGATGACGATGCGGATACCCTGGCTGCCCGCATCCTGAGGCAGGAACACAAGATCTACGCCGAGGCGATCAGGCTCTTCACCGAGGACAGGCTCGAAGTCAGGGGGAGAAGAGTCTTCTGGAAGAAAAAGCCTTAGCCAGCGGTTAACTCAAGAGGTGAACATACGCCGATGACCATAGACCCTAAAGACATGAGCCTGGAGGAGCAGTTTGAGTATCTGAAAAAAGGGTCTGTGGATATAATCCAGGAGGACGAACTCAAAGAGCGGCTGAAGCGGTCGCAGGAAACCGGGACACCGCTGGTGGTAAAGGTTGGCTTTGACCCTACCGCTCCCGACCTACATCTCGGTCATACCGTCATCCTCAGAAAAATGAGGCATTTCCAGGACATTGGTCATACCGTCATATTCCTCATCGGAGACTTCACCGGGATGATAGGCGACCCTTCGGGTTTGTCCAAAACTCGCAAGGAGATGACCCACGAGGAGGTTCTGGCTAACGCCGAGACCTATAAGAAGCAGGTGTTCAAAATCCTCGCCCCCGAGCACACGGTCATAGATTTCAACAGCCGCTGGCTTGGAAAGCTGGGTGCCGAGGGCTTCATCCGGCTGGCAGCCAAATACACCGTGGCCCGCATCCTGGAGCGCGACGACTTCGCCAACAGGCTCCAGAACAACCAGCCCATCGCCGTGCATGAAATCCTCTACCCCTTAGCCCAGGCTTATGATTCCGTAGCCCTGCGAGCGGATGTAGAGATGGGGGGCACCGACCAGAGGTTTAATCTTCTGGTCGGGAGGGATATACAGCGCGAGTTCGGACAACCACCCCAGGTGGTGTTTATCACCCCGCTGCTGGAAGGGCTCGACGGAAAGGAAAAGATGAGCAAAAGCCTGGATAATTACATCGGCATCGAGGAGCCCCCCAATGAAATCTTCGGAAAGATGATGTCGATATCTGATGAGCTGATGTTTCGCTACTATGAACTGT
>CABWKN010000070.1 GCA_902505605.1 Candidatus Guanabacterium sedimentis | reverse complement strand
GACAGAAGCTGGTTGGTGGAAAGCCCCCAAACCGATGAGCTCGAGTATGCCAACTACATGGGATTCTTAGGGGCGCAAACCTCAGCCACCTTTTACGAGTTCCTCGGATTAACCTCCTATTTCGTGGGAATTTTTCTCTTCATATGGGGATGGAATCGGCTCCTCCACAGGGAGGTCAAAGCCCGATACACCAAGTTAGTGGGATTTATTCTTTTTATGGTCGCCCTGTGCACCATCCTTCAGATGGTCAAGGGAACGGTTCAGCTGCGCGGGTTGCCTCTTCGCGCCGGCGGAGTAATGGGAGAGCAGCTCCAGCTTTTGCTCCAGCGTGTGATGAATTACAGTGGTACCCTGTGGTTCGTCATTACCGCCCTTTGCCTTTCCCTCATTTTGCTCACTCACCTCTCCTTTCTCCATGTCAGCCTTAAAGTGAAAGCCTCGCTGCTTCACCTCGTCCAGAAGCAAAAGACCTCTCTGGCTAAGCGCCGAAAGGTTAAGCATAAAGAAAAAATGCGCCAGGAGGTGATAAAAAAATACGCCCGGGAGAAAGAGCCAGCAGACGAGAACATCGTAGCTACCATCCGCATCGGCAAAAAAACCCCGCTCGAGAAGCCCTCTTCTCCTCTTCCCGGTCTCCAGAGGGACCAACTGGAACTGAAGCTGGGAAGAGACCACTGGGAGCTCCCCGCCACTTCACTGCTTGATTACTCCCCTGAGGAAAAGATAATAAATGAGCGGGAACTGATGAAGAGCGCCAGGCTGATAGTAGAAAAATTCAAGGAGTTCTCCATAGGAGGGGCAGTCCTCCAGATTCATCCCGGACCGGTGGTAACCACCTTTGAGTTTAAGCCAGACCCCGGAGTCCGCTACAGCAAGATGGTGAATCTGGTTGACGACCTCTGCCTGGCGCTGCAGGCGGTCTCCGTCCGCATTAGCCGCATACCGGGGAAATCTACCGTGGGAATAGAGGTTCCCAACAAGGAGATGGAGACCATCTTCCTCAGGGAGATTATCGAATCGGAGCAGTTCCAGAGCTCCCCCTCCAAATTAACCATCAGTTTGGGAAAGCTGATTGATGGGAGAAACTTTGTCACCGACCTCTCCCGTATGCCGCATCTTCTTATTGCCGGCGCCACGGGGTCGGGCAAGAGTGTAGCTTTAAACTCTATGATCTGCAGCATTATGTATAAAGCTACTCCCGACGAGGTGAAATTTATCATGATCGATCCCAAGCAGCTGGAGCTCGGCATATACGAAAACATCCCCCACCTGCTGGTGCCGGTGGTTACCAACACCAAATATGCCTCCAATGCCCTGAAATGGGCGGTAGTCGAGATGGAGAACCGCCTCCGATTGATGGCAAGCTATGGGGTGCGAAACATAGAGCAGTTCAACCAGCTCCTCAAGCCCAGAGAGAAAGCTCCCACAGAAACAGTTAATGAATGGGTAAAACCCCTCGCCTATATCGTGGTAGTAATCGATGAGCTGGCCGACCTGATGATTCTCTGCTCGGCTGCTGTGGAGGAGTCGATGACCCGGTTAGCCCAGATGGCACGAGCAGTGGGAATCCACCTCATTGTGGCTACGCAGCGACCCTCAGTAGATGTTCTCACCGGCATTATCAAGGCTAACTTTCCCTCACGCATCTCCTTCAGGGTATCCTCCAAGGTGGACTCCCGAACTATCCTCGATATGAACGGGGCAGAAAGGCTATTGGGCAGGGGCGATATGCTCTTCCTTCCTCCGGGGAGCGCTCGCCTGGTGCGCATCCACGGAACTCTGGTAACCGAGAAAGAGACCATGAGGTTGATCAATTTCTTTAAGAGCCAGGGGCGACCGGTCTACGACCATTCAGTAATACGCAGCGCACCCGAACCCCAAAGAGAACCCCCCGAGGAAAGGGATGAAATGTATGACCAGGCGGTCAGGCTGATTGTGACCACCGGTTACGCCTCTATCTCTAATTTGCAGAGAAAACTGGGACTCGGCTACAGCCGGGCGGCTAAGCTGATAGATATGATGGAAGAGCAAGGGATTGTGGGACCTGCCGATGGAAGCAAACCCCGTAAGGTGCTGGTCGGTTCCGATTATCTTAAAAAATAATCTTTTTCCGACCCTCTTCTCTATTCTCCGGTGCCAGCCTTGAGAGGATTGCTCGTTATAAGAAGCTGGCAACCGCCTCAGCCTCGCTATCGTAAATCTCAAAGATGGTGATAAGCTGAGTTATGTGCAGCAGGTTCTTAATTTTCCCGGTGAGATTGAGCAGCTTCAGTTTCCCACCCCGCTTGGTAACTGAGGTATAGCTGGAGATCAGTTCCCCCACTCCGGAGCTGTCCATGTAGGTCACCTCACCCATATTGAGGATGATGTTTCTCTCCCCCTGATCCAGAACCTTGTTAATATGCTCCCGCAACATCACATCCCCGGTACCGATGGTAATCTTCCCCTTGAGGTCGAGAATCACCAACTTGTCCACCTTCCTTGTCGTCGTCTTCATATCAGTCCTCCGTCTTTTTAAAGGTATTGCTTTTCACTATTATGTTAATACAGATTAAAATTTTACTTAATATCAGCAATTCCGTCAAGGACTTTATACCTTAAAATGGCGGGATTGACTGAAAAGGGGCTTTTTATTACCCCTAATGAAAAAAAGGAGACAGCTTTCTATTCTATCTTAATGCCGAACAGCTTTATCCCAAAGGTTATCGCTCTCCATTGATCATCTTCTTTAACTAGCCGGAAGTGCCCAATAGTCAATTTCGAAGCTGCGGGGAGTTCCACTTTGAGTTGAGCTACAGCTTCCGCCTCCCCCTCCCCTTTGTTGAATACCTTTACATAGCCCTCTTGAACCAGCGGCAGCGACGGGGCGGCTGTCAATGCGGTGAGAATCTGCTCTCTCAGCTCTGGGCTGAGAAGCTGACTGTTGGTCGTCAGCAGCGAGCTTAAAGTAGAGATGTCCCTCTGGCGGACAGCCCGCACCAGCTGTTGGATTAAGCGGACAATTTTCTCAACATCTTCTTCAGGCAGGAGGTAATCGGGATACACATCGTTGCGGCTCTCCAATTGGAGGACCCTTCTCTCCGGATCGACGATAATATGGGCGATGCTCTCTGCCGTAGCGAATTCAAGGGGCTCGCTCTCAGCGGTGCTCAACAGCAGCTCCTTTTTTTCCAGGATTCGCATTTCCTTATCGTAGGCTACCACAGCGAAGGGGACCGGGGAGATGTCACCCAGATTTCTTACCTTCACCCGGGAAACAGGAGCCTCAGCAGCGGCGGGCACTATCAGGTAGTCGGGCAGCTCAGCGGAGCGAAGATACCACTGCCAGAATGGTTGGAGTTTCTTATCGGTGAGCTCATCCAGCCGGCGAAGGAAATTCTCCAGCGTGAAGAAGCTCCCTTTGTGCTGGAGCAGTATCTCACTCAGCGCTTTAAAGATGGGACTCTCCCCCACCAGGGTCTCCAGCTCCCGAAAGAGATATGCTCCCTTCTGGTAGGCTACTGCCCGGAACATAACATTATCTTCGTGCTGGACTCTCTCGCTCAGCTCCGTCGGCGCCACTGCACGATAAGCAGTATTTTGATATCTGCTTTGATTATTCTCCCAAATCTTAAGATAATCCGCTTTAGCACGGCATCTCTCCACTACCTTAGCCCCTAAATAGGTAGCCAGCCCTTCCGAAAGGAATGCCTTCAGAGTGCCCCCTGGTGAGGAGAGTGAGTCAATCCAGCTGTGTGATAGCTCATGGGCGATAATCTCCAGGGTCTCTATTTTCTGCGTCTCCGATAGCGAGAAGTAGCGGTCTTGAAGCAGGAGATTTCCCAGAGGACCATATCCTCCATAGCGGGTAACCGCCACCAGGCGGAAGGTCATCACATCCGGAGTAGGCAGTATCCGCTGAAAGGTAGTCAGCGCTTCGGCTGCCAGACCAAGCAGCGGCTCGCCCTGGATGGCTTCTCCGGTCGGAGTCCAGGCAACAAGCTCTATTGTATCCAGCTGATGGGTAGCTTGCTGGTAATCACCCCATACAAAATAGGGAGCAGTGGGATTTTTGACCTGGTAGGTATAAAGCTCAACTTTATTTCTCCTCTGATGGGCTAAGAGGCTTCCCGAGGTCAGCCCTTTTAGACCCGCAGGCACTACTATAGTCATCTTGTAGGGAATCTCTCTCCATTCGCTGGAAAAGTGTGGATACCACCCAGCCTCCCAGAGGACAAAGCCACGTCCCTCGCTAAATCCCACCGGCTTTCTTCCTAAATGGTGATATTCGTAGGAGGTGGAGTAGCTAAACAGAAGCTCAGCCGACTCCCCCGGGGTCAACTCCGGAACGAGAGTGACCGCCAGTTGAGCCACTGGGCTCCCTTCTATCTCAGCGAAGGCAAACTCCCCTTCCAGCTCTTTTCCCCCCATCGATGCCGTCTCAAGATGAAGCGGATAGCGAAAATAGACCGGCAATCTGGAGAGAGGGAGAGAACTTTGATTTGTCACCAGAAATTTAGCCCTTACCCCGATAGACTCTATTTCCGGTAATACCTCAACCTCAAACTCAGCTGTATGTACCCTCACCTCGGGAATCTTATTCATTGGGTATAATGTGGTGTCGATAAAAACCCACCCATTACCCTTTTTCTCAAGAAAAACAGGTGCCCATTCGTAGCGTCGAAAAAAAGAGCCCTCTCCGGAAGAGAAGTAAACCTCAAAACGCCCATTGAGGATTAAAGCCCTTTCCTCCTGCGCCCCCAGAACTGGCAGCTCAACCACCGCCCGGTCGAGCTTATTTGTCTTCCTTAACTGATTTATCTCAGCATGCCACTTAGCGATATTTTCTCGCTCTTTTTCCGAGAGTAAAAAATGAGCCAGAAAACTCCTATCATCAGCCCGAATCTCCTCTGCGATTAGGTCTTCAAGCGCTTGAATCTCCTGAGATACCTTTTTATACAGCGGAATAATCTGCTGGTGTGCATCAAGGTCAGACCATAACATCGCCAGAGCGCAAAGACAAAAGACCATGGTAAATACAAACCTCTTCATAGTGCACCCTCTTTTAAAAATTTATTTACTTATATATACGAATTAGACCCACTCTCTGTTCCACTACCACAATTTAACTGGCTTTCACAGGGAGTTGGTGCTATAATATCTTTGGAGATAAGGGTTTAATTCCTTATACGGAAAAAGGATATGTCATCTCTTTTAGACCGGTTTAAGAGATTGGGGGAGGGGTTTGGTCATTCCCTTCGCTCGAAGATCCTGATATTTGCCACCACCATAATACTCTGCGTCATAATATTGAGTTTCCTCATCGTGAGCTATATGGTCTCGATAGAAGTGAAGGATACCCTGGAGCAGGACCTCCTCAAAGCCAAAACAGTTTTTGAAGAATTTCAGCGCAACCGGTACCAGAGGTTAATATCCGAATGCAAGGTAATGGCGGAACTCCCCTCCTTGAAGGAGGC
>CABWKN010000069.1 GCA_902505605.1 Candidatus Guanabacterium sedimentis | reverse complement strand
TGATCAGAATAAAATGAATGAAGTATATTCTCTCACGAAACAGCGAAGCCTCCTCAGCAGTAGCCTCCTTCTGTTGACCGCTACCATGATAATGAACCTCTCCAACTACGGATTCCAACTCTATATGAGCCGTCACCTTACTACCATTAGCTACGGAGCGCTCAACTCCCTGCTTTCCCTTTTTATGATACTGTCTGTTCCTACCAATAGTGTATTAATGGTAGTCAGCCGATATATAAGCAAACATGCCACCCTAAAGGAGCTGGATAAAGCAAAAACCCTTTTCCACCAACTTTTCAAAAGGATAAGTTTCCTGGCAGGGGGAGTTTTCATTCTTTTTGTCGCATTGAGTCCTATTATCTCCTCCTACCTCAAGGTGAACTCCCTGCTTCCTGTTTTTATCATCGGGGCAGTGGTCTTCTTCGCCTTCATTATGCCTATCCCTCTGGGCGCCTTACAAGGGCTGCAGAGATTCGGCTACCTGGGACTCGGCTTTGCTCTGCTGGGACTCCTGAGGTTAGGCAGTGGGGTTTTCTTTGAGCAAGGGGGAGGAGGATTGAACGGGGCTCTGGGGGCTTCCCTGTTCGCTTATGGAGTTGTCTTCTTCCTGGCACTTATCTTCTTGAGGGGCTCTTTTCATCCTCAGGATGCTCCCCTCGAAGGAGAGCTGAAGGAAGTCTTCCGCTATAGCTTTCCTGTCTTGTTATCCCTCCTGTCGCTGATGACCCTAACTAACTCTGATATGATTTTGATAAAGCACTATTTCCCGGCTGAGGATGCCGGTCTTTATGCAGCCGTGGCAGTATTAGGGAGAACTATCCTCTACATCCCCACGGCTATAATTCTGGCTCTCTTCCCAATGGTGACCGAGCTGCATACCCTTAACCGCGATGTCTTCAAACTGCTCCGGAAAGCCCTTTTTTACACCCTGATACTCTCAGGGGTGGGGGTGGGGGCTTTTCTCATTGCACCTCAGTTTTTGATATCTTTTCTCTTCGGCCAGAAATTTTCTCCTGTAGCTCCCCTTTTACGATTATATGGGATGGCAATGCTTTCCTATTCACTGTTAAATGTCCTTATGAGCTTCAATCTGGCACGGCGTAGTGCCATTTTCATCTACTCGTTTATCGCCGCTGCAGTAATACAAATTTCTTTAATTTGCACTTTCCACCGGAGCCTACAGGAGGTTTTGTATATTATAATAGTATGTGGATTAGCTTTATTAATGTTTAATCTTCTGTTGCTTTATCACCATAAAAGGAAGATTCACAATGTCAGGCAATCAAACTAAGGACTGCGGTCGTTTTCTCTGGCAATGGCTGTGGCTCCCCTTATTGGGAACTCTGCTTTTGAGTTCGCCTCGTTCGATGGAGAGGAATGCAGACAGGCAAGGAGAGGCTTATTCCCCCGCACCTCAGCAACTGATGACCCTTGAAGAGGCTGGACCCAGCTCTCATAACGGCTGGCGTTTTGACATATTTCAGGACTCGACGGTTTCCGTCTGGGCTTTTCTTAAACCAAAGCTCTCCCCCAGGAAGGTTTTAGCCTTCAATAAGGGAGTTGAGATAAGAAATGCGAACCAGAACGACCTCACAAGTGGAGAGGAACTAATCCCCCCCATTATCCTCTACGGCAAAAACTTCCATCCTATAGAGGAAATGGATGGTTCGATGTTCTACCGATGGATCGAGGAGCGTACAGCTAACCTGATTATTTTTAATCTGAATCGAGAAGTAGTGACCGGAGATTTGGCCTTTCAGGCTATAAGCTTCCACCAGTTGAAGACGTTAGAATTCTACTACCTCCATGAAGAGCTCCCTGAGTTATTGAAAGCCTTCCAGGTCTCCCCTCGCCAGGTGGAGAGGCTAATAATAAATGAGCTCGTGCTGCAGCCAGGGATTAATATATTACCCATTGTGATACCGCAAGGAGCAGAAAACATAAGGGAAGTAACCGGTAAGCCCGACCCGCGGGATGTCAGCATTGGGCTCGGGGAGCTAAGATTACTTAACCTGCAACAGGTTATAACCAAAGAGATAACTTCCCCTTTAGAAGCTCGGCAATTGGCTCCCTATAATACCAATGTGGAGGGGAGAATCAAATTCTTTAGCTCCTATTTTACCAGGGAGCAGAGCAAAGAGGAGATTTTGCCTCTCCTTTTCATCCCCCTGAGTGAGAGCTACTCTCTGGAAGAGTTCCCCTATCTTGACGCTGTGCTGTGGGTTGATAACCCTGACATAGCAGAGATAGACCTCGCCTTAGAAGTCGAGGTCGAAATAGTCCCTTCTGATAAATCTGTCATGCCACGAGATAAACATGCTATAAAGCGGTTCCATATCGCCTATCAATCGATTACCGATGAGCTTGGCGACTTAGACTTACAAGAGCTGGTAGAAGAAAGAGTCAAATACAGATTTTCTTTATCTTCAGCAGAAAGCCTCTACTGCCGTTTGAAGGGGATGTATCTCATTGCCCATAAGAAGTGGGGGACCGATTGCTCCGGCAATGATAGGGGTCAATATAACTTCTATTTCGGCAACATCGGCTTATATGACAAAAGACAGGCAATTGACCTATCCTTTCTCAATCTCCTGGAATCTATAAAAGGGGAAAAAGGTGGTATAAAGGTCCATCTCCTGGAAGGGGATGAGAGCATAAGCATTTCTCATACCGAGGGGGCGATGGACATCCTGGTCGACTTCAGCAGCCGCAAAGAGGTAGGTTTATCCATAGCGCCCTTCCAGGTCGATAGCCAGCGGAAGCCCTTCTTCAGCTTTGAATATTGGGTGGAGCGACCCGAAGATACCTACCTGTATTGCCTCCTGGGTATCGACACCAATAACAACGGGCTCGCTGATAAAAGGGTCTTCCCCGGGCTTTCCTTCCCCTTAAGCGGATTTTTATACACCACTTCTCGCATGGACCTGGAAGTAGATTTCTACGAAAGCCTTACTCCCCCTATGTTTCCTTATACTACAGAGAAAGGCTCTGAGGGAAAATTTCTGGTTATGAAAGATAATAATCCCATACAGTTTACCTGGCAAAAATGGGAGGCCAGGTCAGAGAGCATATCAATAGGCGAAGCCGACCCGCGCCGCATTATTTTAACCACCATATTAAACGACCCTCCCCAAAATCACCGCTACCAGTTGTCCTTTATCCCCGCCGAGTGGGAGACTGACGACCCCCGCAGCGGCTTCTGCCGGCTGGAGGTAGACCTGAGGGATGTGATCAGCCCTGGCCCCGGTAAGATAGTTTCCCTTGATTTCATATTTACTAAATTGTGGGAAATAGGGATCCCCATCACCGACCTGGTGAAGGAGAACTTCCGGCGATATCGAATAAGAGACATCAAATTTTATCATAAATCGTCAGGGAGCGTTCCGGAATTCTTTGAGGAGGTAAGCAAATCGAAGCTCACCCTGCTCCAGCTTGATGAAGCTCCCTTAGCCCTCTCTCTGGAAGATACAGCCCCCTTCTTTTCGCTCCCCAAAGAGCCCGCATTTTTTTCACCCAAAACTCAGGAGCCCTCACGCGAAAGCAAAGATATGGAGAGCCTGGAAGAGGGATTCTGGGTCAACCTCGGAACTCATCGGCTCGAAAAGGGAAGTCACCGGATAAGAAAATATCAGAACAACCTTTTTAATGTCTTGTTGCTCTATTTGATCACTGAGGCAGACTCCCAGCCTTTCTCCATCGGACAGACCAGGGAAACTCCAGCATACCCCGAAGGGGAGCTCTGGGCTCCGGGCGAGGGGGAAGTTAAATTGACTTTCCAAAAGTTAAACGCCACCAGATACAGGATAAATGGAAAAGCCGCCCGCTCCTTCTGGTTGGTCTTCAACGAGAGCTTCGACCCCGGCTGGAAAGCATATCTCAGCTTGAAAGAGGCTCCCTCACCGAAGTCCTCATCAGTTTCCTGGAAGAAGACGGAGCTTCGGCACCACATTATGGTAAACGGCTATGCCAACGGCTGGTATGTGGATATACCCTCCCTGCTCGATAAAAGCCAAAAAGAGCGTGAGTTTTCCATCATCCTGAAATTCCGACCCCAGCTTCTGTTTGCCGTGGGACTGGTGATTTCGGGGCTTACCCTGCTGGCGTGTATAGCATACTTAATTTTGTATTACCGGAGACGGAGGCAGGCTGATAAACCTTAAATAATAGATGAGCAAAAAGAAATCAAACAGAAAACTGCTATCTCTGGCAGCAACAGTGTTTGTCGTTCTTCTCGCCGGTGGTTTCATCTTTTTACTACTGGATATGGAGAAGGTAGCCGACTGGCTGGTGATAGCTGCCTTTAGTTTGGTCTTCGTTGCTTTGTTAATAGAATTGGAGAGGGAACTTCGCCTGCTGGGAAAGACTAAGGAAAGTCTACAGCTCATCTATAACCTTATAAGGAGAATCCCGGGCTACTTCACTAAAGCTATCCCCCAGCAGAATTGGCTTACCAGATTCTCCTCCGCCCATCCTCGCCTTGCTCTTTGCTCCCTTTTTCTGGTGGTAACCTTCATCTTCCTCCTGCCTCTCTTGTTCCAGATGAGGTCGGCAGCGTATGGTTTGCCAGGGGATACCTGGAGCTCTATGTGGTGGCAGTGGTGGAAGGATTACGCCCGAGAGAATAACCTCGATTTTCTCAAAGTGAGCCTCGTCAACGCTCCCTTCGGGTTAGACAATACCGGATTTCCTTTTCAGGTCTTGCAGATTCTTGCCTATGACTATCTTTACCAGGCCGCCGGTCCCTATCTCTATCGAAACATCTTAACCATACTCAGCTTCTTTCTCTCCGCCCTGTTTACCTATATGCTGGTGCACTATCTCACCCGAAGCCGGTTAGCCGGGGCAGTATCGGGAGTGGTCTTCGCCCTTGCCCCTTATCATCTTTTTCACGCCTATCAGCATCTGGACTTAGCCAATATACAGTGGATACCTTTGTTCGCTTTATCCCTGGTAAAACTTGTGAGCGAAGTAGAGCACTATTCCGACTGGAAGAAGCTTCTTAAAAATGTCGCCTTTTGCACCGTTTCCTATGCTCTGGTCATATTTGAGAGCTATTACTACGGCTATATGGTGGCTATCTTAACCTTTAGCTTCCTCCTTATATATCTCATCTACCGCTCCACCTGGAAGCTTCCCCAATACCACGGAAAGAAAATCGCCATCGCCCTGGTTCTAACCCTCCTTTTGGTGAGCATAGTGGTTTTTCCATTCATTTATGGGTATGTCAAAACCTTCGCTGCTCAGCCCGAAGGGATTTCTTCACAGAAGCCCGCCGTATACTCCCGTGTTTATCCCCAGCTCTTCTTTTTCAGCGCTCACCTGAGGGACTATTTTCTCCCTCCGGTGGACCATCCACTGTGGGGGGGAGGTGTGGAGCGAATTGTAAGCAAGTTCAAGGATTACGATAATCTCTTTGAAAACACCCTCTTTCTGGGCTGTCTACCCCTTCTGCTAACCGCCCTTGCTCTGGTGAGGTTCTGGCGGGGAGGAAGCTGGCGTAATAGCCTGGACAAGCAAAGCACTCCGCCCGACCAGAATCTCCGGCGCTGGACTTTTACCTTCGCACTGCTTGCCCTGGTGATGGTTATATTTTCCGCCTCCCCTGTATCGAGGGTCTTCGGTATACCATTGTACTTCCCCTCTCACCTCCTGCACAAGCTCTTCCCCATGTTCAGGGTTTATGCTCGCTTTGGCATCCTGGTGATGTTAAGTGTTGCGGTATTAGCCGGCATCGGGCTCACCTATTTTTTGCAGAGAATAAGAACCGCTCATCACAGGTCAATACTGGTAGCTATAATAATCGGCGTGGTAATGCTGGAATTCGCCAATTTCCCCCCCTACCGAACCACCCGTGACCCCGAGATGCCCGAATTCTATCACTGGTTAGCCTCACAGCCTCAGGATATGGTGGTCGCAGAGTATCCCCTGGTGAGCTTCGAGGAACCTCAGACCTATCAATACCTCTCCTATCAAAAGTTCCACCAGAAGAGACTCTTTAACGGCGCCGTGTTAGACACAGTGTATGATTCTATCAGGAAAGAGCTGGTCGACATCAGCCGCCCGGAGACGGTGAGCATTCTGAAAAGCCTGGGGGTGAGATATGTTATTATTCATAAAGACCTCTACTTAGAAGGTCCCATTCCTCGTCCCATCAAGAGGTATTACAGCACCCGATACCAGGATGAGTTCTTTCCCGAATTCAATAAAAACCAGCCTCCCTCCATTGAAGAGGAGAGCGGCTTAAAGCTGATCTGGTTTTCCGGTGAGCTTTCTGCCTACGAGGTCACCGCCAAGCCGTTGCCCCTCATTCTCGCCTACCATATCAACATAGGGGAAGAGGAGGATTGGGGGGAGGAAGGGCTCTGGCGCTGGATGGAGAATAACGGAGAGATTATCCTGCTCAACACCACCACTAATCCCCTCACCGCAGAGCTGGAATTCAAAGCCGGCTCCTTCCACATAGACCGCCACCTCGAAATCTACCTCAACAATAAGCTGATGGCCAAAACCGTGGTCAACACTGCCAGGATGAAAGAGATAGAGCTCCCTGCCATCTCACTAAAGCCGGGGATAAATTTTTTGAGGCTCTATACTCCCGAAGGGACGCAAAATATCGACCAGGTTCTCCAAAGCGGTGACCTCAGGGATGTAAGCATCTGCCTCTCCTCCCCGCAGATAATCCTGAAATAAGACTCAAACAAGAGAAAGGGCGAACATAGCTGCAAAGGAAACGGCAAGATTTACTAAAGAGCCCCCTTTTTTTATTTTTATTCTTAAATATGTTGACATTTATTATTTTATTTATTACAAATATAGCTAAGACTTGAAAGGAATGGAAAATTATGTAGTGTGGTTGAAAATCTTCTCTAAGTGTTAGTCTCTATTTTATAAGGACGTTGTAATGGTTAAAGAGAAAAGGCGTTGTTTATTAATCCTCACCATACCTCTCCTCCTTGTTTTGTTTTTCCCCCTGCTGGTAGAAAGCTTCAGCAATCCCCAAGAGGTAAGGCAGAGAAGGGAGCCCACAGCTCTTACTCCTGATGGTGACCTTCCCTTCGACCCCCAGGAGGTGGTGAAGCAATCTTACAGCGCGGCGCCTGTTGACCCCATGGTGAGCAGCTACACCCCCATTGCCGTTGCAGGCAATAACCAGGTGGCACCAAGGGTGGCTTACAACTCCACCAATAACACCTACCTGGTTGTCTGGGAGGATAAACGCAGTGACTACTGGCATATCTACGGTCAGAGAGTCAATGCCGATGGGAGCCTTGTGGGCTCCAATATACCTATTTGGTCCTTCACCTCTAAAGCGAGATACCCTGATGTAGCTTACAACTCCAATAGCAATAACTGGTTGGTGGTATGGCAGGAAGTTTACGTAGAAACAGGCAATTGGTATATACTATGTAAAGGGGTCAACATTGATGGTTCACTATTCCCATCATCGTCCGCCTATATGGTTGTCTTTGACGAAGATTCCAATCAGCAATATCCCAGAGTGGCATACAACTCCACTCAAAACAACTTCTGCGTGGTCTGGGAAGATGAAAGAGATTATGCTACCCTTGGTTGGGAGGTCTATTCCCGCATTGTGGGTTCCGATGCTGTACCGATTGGCTCAATACACCCGGTGATAAGCGACCTTTACCACCAGAAGCGACCCGCCATCGCCTACCTCCCCTCAGTCAACGGCTACCTGGTCGCCTGGGAGGACAGCTATTACTACTCAACTAGTGACTGGGATATACGGTGCAGGCGAGTTGATAAGGATGGTCTTGCATCAGGGGACATAAAAACGGTGAATATCGTCCCTGATGACCAGTACCGCCCAGCGGTGGCTGCCAATACTGCTGATGGCAATTTTCTGGTCGTCTGGGAGGACCACCGCAGCACATCTAATTTGGACATCTACGGTCAGCTGATGAGCAGTGCCACCCCCCCTGCTAAGGTGGGGGGCGAGATTGTTATCTGCACTAACTCCGCCAATCAGTCTGACCCTGCGGTCTGTTACTCCCCCGCTTACAACAGGTATCTGGTCGCCTGGGAGGACGGCAGACCCGGCGCCTATGCAGCAGACATCTATGGGCAGCTGGTCAAAAACGACGGCACCGTGGAGGGACCATTAAATGGTTTTAGGCTCTCTTCCCAGGTCGGTGTAAAAGAAGATTACCCCCACTTGGCCTGGAACTCCTCCCATAAGAACTTCTTTCTGGTCTGGCAGGACGACCGCTACGCACTCACCAACTTGTGGGACATCTTCGGCAGAAGGGTGACCTATGAGTCGGCCGTCCTTACCGGTATGGGTTACGGGGGGAACTCGTGGTATAAAGCTTTTGACATCTACGGGCGCCGCTTCCAGAGTGTCAAAGCCTTCGGAGCAGCCAATGCCAACGGGGAGATAGATGTGAAGGTGGCCGACCTGAACCTCGACGGCAACCCCGAGATGGTCGTGGCTCAAGGCTCCGGGGGGAAGTCGTGGATAAAGATATTTAACTACGACCGCAGCTTATACAACTCTATCAAGTGCTTCGGAGCTTCAAACACCGGTGGGCAGGTGCACCTGGCGGTGGGGGACTTCGATGCAGACCCGTTAGACCTGGAGATAGCCGCGGCCACAGGGGAGAACGGGAACAACTGGGTGAAGGTCTTCGAGACCGATGGGACGGTCCTGGCGAGCTTCAAGGCCTATGGAGCAGCCAACACCCAGGGTGAGATATATCTGGCGGCTGCCGATTTTGATGGGGATGGCAAAGATGAGATAATCACCGGCACCGGCATCGGTGGTAACTCCAAGGTGAAGATCTTTGACAGGACGGGCACCTTCCAGAGCTCCTTCTACGCCTTCGGCAGCGAGAACACCCAGGGTTCCATCCACCTGGCTGGCGGCAACTTTGATGACGACAGCTATGATATGGATATAGCGGTGGCTACCGGCCAAGGGGGCACCAATACGGTGAAGATATTCGAGCAGGACGGCACACTCATCAACTCGTTTTTGGCTTTTGGTAGTGCGAGCAACCCCAACGGCTCGGTGCATATCTCTGCGGTGAAGATTGTTCCCTTCGCTGATGAAGATCTCGCCTTTATCAATAGCAAAGTCTATCCCCTTGAGAGCTTCCACCTTGTGAAAGATGAAATCCTCTGCGCTCAGGGTTATGGAGGGAGTTCCTGGGTGAAGCTGTTTGCCTGCGATGGCACTTTTATCCGGTCATTCAAAGCCTACGGTGCCACCAACGCCAATGGGGAGGTCTATGTCTCCGGCTGCCGTTCTCATTGATGTAGAGAAATCCCGAAGAACAGAAACTGAAAAAATCTGCTTTCCTTAGCAAATGAAGGGAGAAGGGGGGCCGAAAGGACCCCATCCTCTTTTATTAATAATATAATTATTGACAAGCTTATTTTAATATGATATTTTGGATGAAATTGTTTAATCTAGGTAGCGAGATTATGTTATTTCCAATGCATCCTTACTAATCATACAACCTTTAATTTAAAAAGGAGGGAGAGAATGTTTTCAATTAAAAAACATTCATGGTTTATCATCACCTCATTCTTGCTCCTGTTCCTCTTCGTTCCTGTGAGCTTTTCCACCTCCAGCAGTCCACAATCCACAAGTGATAATGGGCAACAACCATCAGAACTTACCGCTGACAGCACCCTTCCCTTTGACCCCCGGGAGGTGGTGGAGAAAGCTTCCAGCGCGGCGCCTGCTGACCCCATGGTGAGCAGCTACACCACCATTGCCGTGGCTGCCGATTTTCAGCGGGTGCCCAGGGTGGCTTACAACTCCACCGATAACACCTACCTGGTCGTCTGGGAGGATTATCGCGACGGCTCTAA
>CABWKN010000068.1 GCA_902505605.1 Candidatus Guanabacterium sedimentis | reverse complement strand
TCATTGTAGATAACAAAGAGTCTAAGGGTGCTCCAGTCATCATAGAGAACTCCCCTAATTACAAAAACCTGTTTGGAACTGTGGAACGGGTCTTCGACCGCTCTGGTCTGTGGAGGACAGATTTCTCCAAGATAAAAGCCGGCTCCTTGCTGAGGGCTAATGGTGGCTACCTCCTGCTAAACGCCCGCGATGCCTTGCTGGAGCTGGGAGTGTGGAGTGCCCTGAAGCGTACCCTGAAAACACGCAAGGTGGAAATCCAGGCCTACGACCCCTTCTACATGCTTACCACTTCCGCCTTAAAACCAGAACCTATTGAGGTTGAGCTGAAGGTGGTGATGATCGGAGATGATTATCTCTATCACCTGCTTTATAACTATGAGGAGGATTTCAAAAAGATCTTCAAGATAAAAGCCGATTTCGATGTCGTGATGAACAACAATA
Source organism: Candidatus Guanabacterium sedimentis (assembly GCA_902505605.1). GTDB lineage: Bacteria > Acidobacteriota > B3-B38 > Guanabaribacteriales > B3-B38 > Guanabaribacterium > Guanabaribacterium sedimentis. Next base: position 8,498 of record CABWKN010000068.1, on the reverse strand, counting down.
AAGAAAACAGAGCCAGATACGCCTCATTTATTTCCATGATTTGCCAGAATGATGAGCTAAAACCCTTCGACCGCACCGGTGTTGCTGCGGTGGTGGAGCACGGAGTACGCATGGCGGGCAATAAAAAGAAGCTCTCCACCAAATTCAACAAGATAGTCGACATCATCCGTGAGGCAAATTACTGGGCAGTAAAAGACAACAGCTCCCATGTGAAAGAGGAGCATGTGGATAAAGCCATAGAGGAGAAAATTTATCGGCTCAATATGATAGAGGACAAAATACAAGAGCTCATCAAAGAAGGAGTCATCATGATAGACATCACCGGGGAGAAAGTGGGACAGGTGAATGGGCTCTCTATTTTGATGATGGGAGACTACTCTTTTGGGAGACCCTCGAAAATCACCGCCGAGACATCCCTGGGAAGGTCCGGGGTGATAAACATTGAAAGGGAAGCCGACCTCAGTGGGAAGACTCATAATAAAGGGGTTCTCATCCTCAGCGGCTATCTGCGGGGAAAATATGCCCAGGAAAAACCCCTCTCTATGAGCACCAGCATCTGCTTTGAGCAGTCCTACAGCGGTGTGGAGGGGGACAGTGCCTCTTCTACCGAGGTCTACGCCATCCTGTCCGGGCTTTCGGCGCTCCCCCTGCGGCAGGATATAGCCGTCACCGGTTCGGTGAACCAGAAGGGAGAGATTCAACCCATCGGGGGAGTCAATGAGAAGATAGAAGGATTCTTTGACATCTGCCGGGCTAAAGGGCTTAACGGAAAGCAAGGGGTTATGATTCCCTATATCAACATCAACGACCTCATGCTGAGAAAGGATGTGATAGAGGCGGTTAAGAATGGTAAGTTCCACATCTACCCCATAAAATCCGTTGACCAGGGGATAGAAATACTCACCGGAGTCAAAGCGGGGATGAAAAAGAAGGATGGCACCTATGAGAAGGGAACCGTTAATTACCTGGTCAATGAACGGCTGCGGCAACTAGCAAAGAAGCTCAGGGAGTTTGGTGTACGGGAAGAGGTATCACTCCCGAAGGAAAAGAAGACCTGAGCAAAATCAATACAACCCTTCCATATAGAAAAGGGAGCATTCTAAACACAATCGAAATGGTCACCGTGGGGAAAGAACTTCTATCGGGCGATTTGTGGACACCAACTGGCTCTGAACTCACATCTCACTCTTCGGCCGAAAAGTCATGTAGGCTGTAATAATACCCAATTAGCTTCCAGCCATCACCACCCCGGAGTTATTCACCAAAGTCATAGCCGACTGAGGGGTGTTTACCGGAGAGAACCTTGTTCACCTCTCAGACAAGGGGATAAAGGGAAATAAGAAAAAATGGGCTCTGGCTTCTGTTCTTTCGCGAAAAGACAAAGCCCGCTTTATCTACTTCCTATCAGACCCCCAGTTCCTGGCGCACCTGCAGATGGTGGAGGACATCGCTCCGGCAGAGGATGCCCTTGACCTTATCGTTCTCCATCACCGGGAGCTGCCCGACATTTTTGACGGTGAGACGGGTGAGAACCTTCTGCCCATCGTCCTCAGGGGAGACCACCTCCAGCTTCTCCTTGGGGGTCATCATCTCCCCCACCAGGGTGGTCGAACGCTTCTCCGGCGGTACCGCTTTGACATTCTCCAGGCATATGATTCCCTTGAGCTTCCCCCGGTCTGCGACCAAAAAGGCACGGTCCCGCCGCTTGAGGATGTATTCATCAATGAGCTGCTGGATGCTGAGATTGCTGGGTATTGTCTCAAAATCGGTGCTCATCAGGTCTTTAGCCCGTACCTCTCTGAGCATCTCCTTCATTACCACCTGCCGGTAACCGACCGTAGCAGCGTTATGCAGGAACCAACCAATAAATATGATCCATATCCCACTGAAGATCAGCCCGCTGAAGATCTGGACAATCCCTCCGATGATAAAGAGGAAGGCTATCACCTGCCCGGTAGTTGAGGCAATGCGGGTAGCCTTCTGCAGATTGCCGGTGGTCTTCCACAGTAGAGCTCTAAGGACTCGTCCCCCATCCATAGGAAAACCGGGAATGAGGTTAAACACCGCCAGCACCACATTGATTATGGCCAGATATTGGGTCAGGGCACCCAGAGGCTGGCTGACATCCCTCACTAACAGCCAGATGATGAAGAAGACAATCCCGATGGCAATGCTGCTGAGCGGACCTACTACAGCCATAAAGAACTCTTTTGAAGGTTTATCCGGCTCCTCGGTAATTTGGGCTACTCCTCCCAGGAGGAAGAGGGTAATACTGCGCACCTCCTCCCCTTGCCATTTGGCAACTATGGAATGCGCCAGCTCGTGAGCCAGAACCGAGGCGAAAAACAGAAGGGCGGTGACCACCCCTAACAGCCAATTCAAACTCGCGGACCAGTCGGGAAACTGCCGGGGGAAATAGTAACCCGCCAGGGTCCAGCTGACCAGGGCAAAGATTATCAGCCAGCTGGGGTCAATGTTGATGTCAATCCCCATTATTCTTGCAATACGCCACGATGCTCTCATATCCCTTCTCCTTTATTTCCTCTTATGAGGCTTAAACCAGGGAACCGGATTGTCCACCCCACTTACCTACCTCCTCTTTGAGGGGGCTTCCCCCTTTGTCTCTGAGCTTCTCCCCTGTATCAACCTCTCTATCTGCTTGATCTCTTTAGGAACTTCGGCGCTCAGCACCTCACATCCGGATTCCGTGATTAGTATGGTGTCCTCTATCCTTATTCCCATATTTTTATCGGGATAATAAAGCGCAGGCTCGATGGCGAAGCACATCCCCGGCTGGAGTGGAATACCCCGAGAACCAACATCGTGAACCGACATCCCTACATAATGCCCTATTCCCCCTCTCAATCCTCGAGGGTCGAGCCCTTTCTTTTTCATTACCTCGGCTACATGTTTCTGAACATCCTCTGAGGTAACCCCGGGCTTATACGCTTCGATACAGGCTTTGAGCACCGTGAGGACAATCTCATACACCTCTCTTTGTTCAGGAGTGAATCTGCCAGAAACCGGCCAGGTGCGGGTGATATCAATGCAGAGATAATCTAAGTCAGCACCGAAATCCATCAGCACCAGGTCCCCTGCTTCCATCTTTCTGCTGTTTGCCTCGTAGTGCCAGACACAGGTGTTCGGTCCAGAGCCCACTATAGCTGGGTAAGCATTCCCCCGGGCACCGTTCTTAGTGAAGATATGGCTGGCGGCGGCTTCCAGTTCGTATTCATACATCCCCGGATGGGTGACCCTCATAGCTTCTTTTACCCCCAGAGCGCTGATCCTTCCGTTGCGCCTGAGAACAGCTATCTCCTCCTCTGATTTGATCAGCCTCATCCGGTCGATGAAGGGCTTCACATCCTTAATGGTGAAATAGGGGTAGTAGCGTCTAAGCTTCTCTACCCGATAGCTTTCCAGGGGCATCTGGTCATCGTAATGGTTGCGATATCTTCTGGCATAGAGGAGAGGAACTTCATAGCCGCTGTTATCAACCAGGTCAGCAGGAGAGAGGCGGACATAAAGGCTGCCGCCATTTCTGGTGTCCAGGCGGGCAATGAACTCATCCAGATAGCTTACCGGGTAAAGCCGGGTAAATCCTGTCTTTTCTGCGCCCTCGGGGTCTTCCAGCAGATTGGCACCCGAGACCATAATCTCCCTGGGATTTTGCTTGGGCAGAAAGAGGAAGGACTGCTGCGCTTCGGGAATCAGAATCATCACCGCTCCCAGGTCCTCTACCCCGCTGAGATAATAGAAGTCGTTATCCTGCCGGAATCGGATGGAAGAACCGGGCATGGAATTGCCAAAAAGGATAATCATTCCCTCATCCACCTTGCTCATAAGCTCAGCCCGCCGACGCATAAACTCCTCTTTGGTATAGCCCATTCTCTGACAATAACTGGAAGAAGCAATGATGAAAAACTGGACCACCATACACAGAAGGAAACAGAAAACTGCTGTTCTTTTCATCTTTACGCCTCCTTTTTAATCTGCTTTGCTTGGTTACGAAACTCTAAGACGCCTCCAGCTCTGAATAGTGAGGGAGACAGCCAATACAATCAGCAGCAGATTGAGCCCGCTGCTGACCCAATTCCCCCCCTTCATATAAATATATAATAGATAGAGCAAGCCCGCAATGGTGGTGGGATAAAGAAAAACCAGAGGGAGGACGAGGTGAAGGAAATAAGGGACGGGCTTAGGTTGAGAGGCTCTCTTTCTCTCTATAATAATAATCACAAAGGGAAGCACCAGCAGCAGGAGACCGCCTAATACCAGCCCATTCCATAGGTCCATGAAGGGAACAAACTTATAGAGCAGAAACCCGGACAAAGTTACAAAGATAGCCGAAACAAGCGGACGACGCAGGGGGGTTCGGCTCCCTATTTCCTGAAGCACATATCGGCTGGTGCGCGCAAATGAGTCGAGGGTGGTAAGTGTCAGGGCTGCCAGAGCTACTGCCCCCAGGGTGGCACCGGTAAGAGGGGATATGCCTAAATGACTCATAGCCGCACCAAGAGCGCTGGCAAACAGCTCCCCTATGGAGGATGAGCTGAGACCGGTAGCCAGAAACTCCTGGTAGGAGAAGGTGGTGATAATTAGCGAAGCTGACAGGAATGCCATCACCGTCTCCCCCATCATCCCACCATAGGCAATCCGAAATCCATGGGACTCCCTGTCTAGTTGCTTTGATGTGGTACCTGCGGCAATCAGCGAGTGCCACCCGGAAGCCGCCCCGCAGGAGATGGTCACAAAGAGCATAGGCCACAACGGTCCCCTCACAGAGCTGCTGAAGCCGTTGAAAAATGGAAACTTCACGCTGGGAATACCGACCAGAATCCCTCCGATGCCCAGCAATAACCCGATGACCAGCACCGCTGAGTTGAGATAGTCCCGCGGCTGCAGTAAAGCCCACACCGGAGTAGAAACCGCAGCGAAGGTATACATAACAAAGAAATATATCCAGAAGCTCTCGGAGAAAAGGTGAAGCTCACCTCCCCAGAGTTGAATGGGAGTCTCCATCAAAGGGTATCTAATCCCCACGGCTAAAAACACCAGCGCCAAAGCTACTCCTATGGCTGTGGCGGTTATCAAGCTCACTCCCCTCTTGAGCAGAAAGCCACAAAATATTGCCAGCGGTATCAGAGCCAAAGTAGGAATGGCGGCGGTGGGATTTTTAGCCAGAGCTCCTGCAATTACCGAGAGGAAAATGGCATAGACCAGGATACCACCGAAGGCAAGAACCACGCTGGCAAGGGTGCCGGAAAACGACCCCAGGGTTTCCCTGATTACCTCGCCCATTGACCTACCCTGGTGACGAATGGATATTATCAAGGCAAAGTAATCATGCACCCCGCCGATGAAGATAACACCCAGAACCATCCATAGAAGCGCCGGACCCCATCCCCAGACCAGCCCCACAATGGAGGCGATTATAGGGCTGGTACCTGCGATGGACATCCAGTGATGCCCGAAGAGAACCAGAGGCTTGGTGGGGACAAAATCGGCTCCGTCACTGCGGAGGTGAGCCGGGGTGGGACTATGGTCGTCGGGGGAGGTTATGGCGGTGATCGACCTTTTAAAAAACTTGTAGCCCGCACCCAATGCACCATAACCAGCGGTCAGAATGGGAACAATATTCACCACAGGCCCCTAATTCTTAAGAATGAAACCTCTCTATATACAACAACTAACAAAAATAATTTTTACTTTAAAATGAAGATTTGTCAATGGAAAAAATTGAGAAATAGGGCTGTCCACTCTGTCAGCCTGATAACAAGAGAAATGCGGAAAAACGCCTGATTCCCCCTTATAGCCAGGATAAAGAAGTTGACATTGCCGAAGGGCTAATGTACATTATCAGGTATTGAGACTATGATAAATTTCTTCTTCACCAAAGGAGGGTAAGATGTTTACAGGTTTAAGAATAAGGTGGATTTTGTTAGTAATTCCGCTCATTCTTCTAACCTTACAACCGCCAGTCTATGGGCAAATTTACAACATTTATAATAAAGAGGACTGGGATTCCATTAACAGGATAAACAAAGAAAAGATTGATACACACCTCCCTCGCCTGATGCGCGAGCACAACATTGATATGTGGATCATAATGAGCCGCGAATGCAACGAAGACCCTCTCATGGTGAACATCAGCGGACGCTGGGGACACCGCTGCGCTTACATCTTCTACGACACCGGGGGCATCCGGGTGGAATTCACCCGCATCGGAACCCACACCTGGTATACCGATTATGCGGGTCTTTTAACCAGCCAGATAGTTTATAACCGAGAGGGGCTGAAACCCCATCTGAAAAAGTTTGTGGAAGAGCGCAATCCCGGCCGCATCGGGGTGAACATCTCCCGCACCATCCCCATGGCAGATGGTCTCACGGTAGCCATGAGAGATTATCTGGTTGATGCCATTGGTGAGAAGTACGCCAGCCGTCTCATCTCGGCTGAAAGCCTGGCGGTAGCCTTCCGCAGGCTTCGGGTGCCTGAAGAACACGAAAACCTTAAAAAGGCAACAGAGAAGGGCTCCCACATCCTTTATACTGCTTTTCACGACTGTTTCATACAACCCGGCAAGACCACTGCCGAAGACCTTTACTGGCATATTATTGAGCTTACCAGAAAGGAGGGACTTGATTATAGCTTCGAGCCGCTGGTGATGATCAGGCGTCCTGGACTCCCTACCTCCAGCAGAGTTGCCGCCAGAGAACCCTTGAAGCCGGGGGATATAATCTGTATTGACTACGGGATTGTCTACCGCACCCTGACTACCGATATGAAGCGCATGGCGTATATCCTCAAAAAAGGTGAACAGCAACCCCCCAGAGAAGTGGAAAAAGCGTTAGAGGATGCCTTTAAAGCCAGGGATGCCTTTGGCCAGATGCTAAAGCCCGGAAGAACCGGCATTGAGCTTGACGAAGCAGCCCACCGCTGGCTTAAAGACAACAACATTAACGGCTCCTTCTACTCTCATAGCACCGGCAACTTCGTCCATGGAATCGGCACCTGGACCGGACAGCATTTCCCCGACCGCTACGGCGACCGGGTGTTCCTCCCCACTGTGGAAGGGGAGCACTTCGCCCTAGAATACCATGTCCTGGCCAGGATACCGGGCTTTCCCGAGCCGGTATCCCTCCCCATGGAGGATTCCGGCTATATCACCGGAGACGGGCTGCACCTCTTCCCTCAGGGTAAGATGACCGAAATCTGGTTGGTGAAAAGCGAGCCATAAGACCTTCGCTGTGTTCTTAGTAACCGCCCACGCCAATTTAGATTCGCAATAAAGAAAGGCGCCTGAGGGCAAGAGGGATACATGATAATTAGACTATAACCTTTAAAAAAGGGGGGTTCTATGGAGATTAAGGTAGTCAAACTCAAGAAGCCCGATGAAATGAATTTCATCCTGGGACAGTCCCATTTTATCAAAACAGTGGAAGACCTCCACGAGGCCATAGTCACCAGTGTGCCGGGGGCTAAGTTTGGGCTCGCCTTCTGTGAGTCCTCGGGTCCCTGCCTGGTGCGCTGGAGCGGAACCGATAAGGAACTCACCGAGTTAGCCAAAACCAATGCTCTGGAGCTGGCAGCCGGGCATTCGTTTCTCATCCTCATGCGGGACATGTTCCCCATTAACATCCTCAATGTGGTCAAGGGGGTGCCCGAGGTATGCCGCATATTCTGTGCCACCGCTAACCCGGTGGAGGTCATCTTAGCCGAGACCGAGATGGGACGCGGCATACTGGGAGTGGTGGATGGGCTGAAATCCAGGGGAGTTGAAGGGGAAGACGATATAAAGGCCAGGAAGGAGTTTCTACGGAAAATAGGTTATAAGATGTAGAGATTTTAATGGGTGGCATTAAAAATTGAGAGAGTGATTTCCATGAAGGTTAACTTATGCATCTTTGCTCTTTTAATAACTTTTTCTGCGGCAAACATTTATGGGCAGACTAATATCGGGCAGTATGAGGACGAAGCACCACTGGGAAGCTGGAACCTGTGGGGTCCTTACTCCTCCCGAAGTCTGGGAATGGGACAGTTGAGCCTGGCTCTTCCCTATGATTCCTCGGCTGGTTTTCACAACCCTGCTGCGCTTCCCTTCGTCTCTGGCTCCCACATTGTGCTCAATCTGGTGGGAAACTTCGCCTCTTTTTACAAATACTCCCTGGTGAACACCGGGGTCATCAGCATAAGGTCTCCCGCATCCGCCGCATACTTTTCGGTGGGGTATCTGGGGGGAGCCTATCTGCTCGGCAAATGGGCGTTTTCTTTTAACTACGGTGAGCTGGAAAATTACCTCCGACCCTCGGTGGAATATTTCGAAGGTCCTGGATTACTTTGCCGCTACCGCGGAAGCCTTGATTATTTAAACCTCGCCGTAGCCAGAAGACTCACCGAAAGAATCGCCCTGGGAGTGGCCATAAACAGGGTCTGGGGAGAGCGCTTACACGAGATAGAGTACTACCTCTACTCTGAAAGTATCATGAATCTTTCCG
>CABWKN010000067.1 GCA_902505605.1 Candidatus Guanabacterium sedimentis | reverse complement strand
GCAGGGGAACTTTTGACCAGCCGCAGTTCTCTTTGAGAATATCAGCCGAAAAGCTCCGTATTTCAAAAGCGGATTTTCAGAGTGTAGAGCTGAATGCTGATTCAGATGGGAAGATGGTAAAATTTAACGTCGTGCTCCCGGAAGCGAAGACCACCCTTGAAGGCACTCTCCAGCTCAAAGAACCCTTGGTGGTTCAGGGTAAAGTTTCCACTACGGATTTAAATATAGAAAACATAATAATATATACGGAGAGCCAAGACCCCATCCCCTTCGCTACCGAGCTGACCTCAACCACCTCTTTTTCCATCCCACTGAGGAAAATGAAAGATGCTACCATCACCCTGGAAATGCCAAAAGCGATGCTTAGTTATCAAGACATTACCATGCAAAATAGCGGAACAATCTCCATCACGCTGGCTAACAGGGAGGTTGATATCCAGAGCTTTCGTCTTGTCGGCTCGGGTATGGAGTTTAACATCTACGGCAAGCTGCCCCTGATAGATGAACAGGAAGGCAAGATACAATTAGATGGCAGGATAGACCTTAGGTTATTACAGCCATGGATGAAAAATAGCCAGCTTGCCGGTGATATATCCCTTACCAGCGAGATAAAAGGGAGCTTAGGGCGACCGCGTTTAAGCGCTGAAGTTGAGCTCAGAGAAGCGGTATTGACCGACCCAAGAATTCCTTACAGATTGAGCAATATAGCTTTTCAAGCCATAGTAGAAGAAGACCTGGTGAGATTAAGAAGCTTTACCGCAAACTTAGATAATGGCAGCATCTCAGCCTCCGGAAGCTTCTCCTTAGCCTCGCTGCCATTCAGACTGCCGAGCCGGTTATTTCCATCAGTGGAAGCCAAGAGAAACGAACTCAATGTCACCGTGTCCAATCTGGATATCGGCAGGTTAGCACAATTAATGAACAGTAAATTCGCACAGGGACTTCAAGGAGCAGTTGACGGCGAAATCAATATTGGAGGAAATTTCAGTCAGATTGAAAGGATAGAATTAGAGGGCAAAATCAGCAGATTGCTGTTCTCTCTGCCTGAATTGAGCTTAAAGAATGAAGATGCCATCCATTTTAGCTTAAAAGAGAGCACTCTTTCCCTGAAAGAAGCCCGATTTTCAGGCAAAGGAACATCAATTCGCATAGCCGGACAGGTGGGTCTCGCCCAACAAAGGGAGCTGGATGTTCGGCTGAAGGCGGAGCTGGATAACGCCATATTAGCGCCATTTGTAAGCGATATGGTCCCCGGTGGAACCTCCTCCTGGGAGCTTTTGCTGACCGGTCCTCTGAATGACCCTGAAATCAGCGGAACCGGGGAAATCAAGGATGGCTTTTTCCAGCTCAGCACCTTTGCCATAACGGCCAGTAATGTGAGAGGACGCATAGAATTCTCCAAGCATACCGTCACCCTCTCATCGCTTCAGGGCGTGGTCAACGGAGGTCCGTTTAATGTGCAGGGGGATTTACAATATCAGCAATTCAACATCAAATCTGCCGCACTGAAGCTATCTGCCAGCAATGTACAACTTAACTATCCTGAGGGTTTGCTGAGCCAGTCCAATATCAACATGTCACTGGAGGGAGAAGGAAGCAGCTGGCTCTTATCCGGTGAGGTCAAGCTTTTGCAGGCATTATATCGGAAGAATGTCTATCCCGGCTCTCAGCTTATGAGCGCCATGGTTTCGCGCCGACCACTCCCCAGGGGCAGGCGCCCGGAAGCTCTGCAAAATGTAAAATTGGATATAAGATTTGATACGGTTGGTTCCATCATAGTTGATAATAATATGGCCAACCTCGAGCTGTACGGCAATTTAAGCATCACCGGGACGGCGCTCCGTCCGATTGTAACCGGTCGTATTTCCATGAGATATACGGGAGAAGTGGTATTTGCCGAACACCGCTATCAGATAGAAAGAGCGGTAATAGACTTCCTCGGTACCGAACAGCTCGACCCAAATCTGGATATTGTCGCCCGCACTAAAATAAGGCATAAATATGACGAATTGGATATCCAGCTCACCCTGTCGGGTCCTCTTTCCAACTTAAGCTACTCTCTGAGCTCTTTCCCCCCGCGTTCCGAGGAGGAGATTGCCTCTTTGCTCGTTACCGGTCGCGGTTTAGACGAAGTCAGAAGCGAAACTGCGAACATCATTGGCGAGCAGATGCTCATCTATTTCGCCAGCCCCATCGCCTCTCCCGTAACCAGGCAACTGGAGAGGCTGCTGGGGGTTGAGGAGGTGACCATTGAGCCTATTAACATTGCCACCGAGGAGGACCCCGGCGCCCGCTTTACCTTCACCAAGCGCCTGTCTGATGAGGTTTCCGTTACCTACTCAGTGGATGTCAGTAACAGCCAGGAGCAGACCTGGCTGCTGGATTACAATCTCAGCCGCAATTTTTCCATCAGGTCTTTTCGTAAGGATGACGGGAGCTATGGCTCCAGTTTCAGGCATCGGTTTACTTTCGGCTCCCGCAAACCCAGCTTGCCCAAAACAGCCGAACAGCCAAGAGTGCAGCAGTTCATAAGGGGAGTTGAGATTGAAGGCGATGTGCTCCTTCCTCGACAAAGCGTGACGGAGAAAATAAAGTCGCTCAAGGTGGGCTCTCCTTTTGACTATGGAAAGCTTCGCACAGTTGTGGAGAATTTAATCGCTTTTTATAAAGATAGAAGTTACCTCAACGCGGTTATCACTCCTACAATAAAATATGAAAATGACAGGGATGTCTATATTACCATTAATATTCTGCCTCAGAAACCGGTATCTATACTATATGAAGGTGACCCCATTCCTGAGAAGCTGAAAAAGAACATCGTGAGTTCCTGGGATGGAAGACTTTTTGAGGATACCGCGCTGATGGAGTCCAGCAAGCTAATTCTGAATCACCTGCACGGCAAAGGATTCTACGATGCAGAAGTCAGAGCCGAAAAAAAGGTGGATGCCAATAGGACCAGGTATATTTTTCATATAAGAAAAGGCGGTCAATATCGCATCCGCCAATTCACCGTAACTGGCAATAAATCTATAGATACAGATATCATAAGGAAAGCTATTAAAGGGCTTCCCGTCTCCAGAGATTGGGGCTTATGGGTCCTCGTCTATGATTTTGAGCCGGCGAGAAGCGCTATAGAGATTCTTTACGAGGATAACGGATTTCTGAGAGCAGCGGTGAGCTCTCCCCGGATTGAGGTAGATTCCGAGCAATATTCTGTGGATATCGGTCTGACCCTTAACGAAGGTCCGCAAAGCCTGGTGCATTCTGTTGAGTTCAATGGTAATACCGCCTTCACCAATGAAGAGCTCATAAAGGGCTTAAAATTAGTAAACGGGAGTGTATTCCGTCTCTCTCTTTTAACAGACGAGCGAAATCATCTCTATAATCTTTATAGAACCAGAGGGTATCAGGATGTTGAGGTGGCGGCTGAAGTTGTCTCATATGGAGATAGCCCGAATGTCGACATCTTATATTACATAGAAGAAGGTGTGCAACATTTTATCGCCGATATACAAATTGTGGGCAACAAACGAACCCCGGATCATTTGATTCGAAAGGAACTGAAGCTCAAGAAGGACGATGTTCTGACTCTGGCAAGCTTATCTCTGAGTCAAAAGAGATTATACGATATGGGGATATTTGAATCCGTCCATGTATATTCTCAGCCCCTGGCAGGGGAAGTGGGTCAAGACAGAGTAATTGTTGAAATCCATGAGAGAGCAAATTTCGCCGTAACCTATGGATTACGTTACAGCTCAGAGATGAAATTAGAAGGGTTCGGTGAGCTGGGCATCTATAATATCTTTGGCCGGGCAAGGAATGGGGTGGTGTATTATAGGCAGAATGAACTGGAAAAAGACCTGCGATTCTCCTTAAAAGAACCCTATCTATTTGGCAAAAGACTCAACACGATTTATTCCTTTTATTACAACGAGATGCTTGAGGCCACTTTTGTAACCGATGAGATTGGATTTAGCGTCCAGCAACAACACCAATTACCCCATCACTTCTCCTTCTCCTATCTTTACAGCCTTCATAAGATTCATACCTATGAATTGGAGCCTATGGGTCCCATCCCTTTCGACATTTCTCTGTTTCTCTCAAAGCTGTCCACCTTCCTGGTTCGTGATACAAGGGATAGAAAAATGGATTCTCAGCGGGGGTCTTTCTTCTCTGTTAGCTTCACCTACTCCCCGGAATTTTTGGGCTCAGACCTCACCTTTATAAGTATCTTCGGTCAGGTCTCCTTCTACCAGTCTCTGTTCTCAAATGTTGTTTGGGCTTCTAACTACCGGGTTGGCTTAGCAGATGCTTTCGACCAGGTTCTGATTCCCAGCGAAAGGTTTTTTACCGGCGGAGGAAACTCTATCAGAGGCTTCGAGCGCGATACAATCAGACCAATAGACCCCTTCCTCCAAAGTGAGGCTCTGTTTATTATGAACCAGGAGCTGAGGTTCCCCATTCATAAGTGGCTGCGGGGAGTGGCATTTTATGATATGGGGAATGTGTATAGCAGCCTCAGCGATTTAAATCCCTTTGACGCCAGACACAGTATTGGGTTTGGGCTGCGGCTTGACACCCCCTTTAGCCTCATCAGACTGGATTACGGGATCAATCTATACCCCCGCCCGGGAGAGCCGAGAGGAGTATTCTTCTTCAGCATCGGGCAGGCTTTCTAATAGGCTAATTTTTATCCCAATTACCTGAAACAGCCCTCGGTGTCAGTAATTAAAGAGATTATTTTCGGATGGCATTAAGCAGATTTCTCACCTGCTCAGCTTCCGGGGCTTCGGGAGCCAGGGCTATGAACCTATCAAAATGGACGATGGTTAAATCGGGTCGCTTCACCTGGTAGTAGGCAAGACCAATCTGATAATGGGCATAAGCGTGATTGGGGTCTATCTCCAGGCATTTATTGAAAGACTCTATGGCAGCAGGAGTATTTTTCTGGTAGCCAAAGATTATGCCTTTTTGGTAGTAGGCTTCAGCATTTAGTGGGTTAATCAGCAGCGCCTTATCTATTTCCTGAGTTGCTGTTTGGTAATCAGCTCTCTTTATAAACACCTGAGCTCGACCGACCATCCCGAGGGGGAAGTTTGGGTCGATAGCTAAAGACCGGTTAAAGTTGTTCATGGCCTCATCTACCAGATTGAGCTTTATCAGGCACACCCCTCTATAATAATACGCCTCCTTGTGGTTGGGATTTTGCGCAATATCAAGGTCAAAACTCTGCTTGGCTTCCTGGAGCTTGTTTTGCTTGAGGAGAATTAACCCTCGGGCATAGGGGTCCTCAGGTAGCTCCTGAGTCTCCTGCGAAACTGCCAATCCTGCGCCCATAACAAGGACGATGCTTACGGCAATGCCCCAAAGGTAAAGACTCTTATCCATAAAGTTGTTTCTCATCGGTTGCCTCCATATGCTATCCATGCTTTAAAAATAAAACCTCCACTTATTATACACTATTAGTGAGCTATGTGCTTAAAATGTCGATGTGAATCCTGACTTCGTTCCCACGCTGACAAAGTCGACCTGAAAATTTCAAAAGCAAGGTTGATGGAAAATAAATGCCGTGACCATGATTTTCCAATTTTGCGCACTAACTATATCCCTCACAAACTTTCTATCAAATAGTAGATCTAAGGTTTCTGGCTTCAGAACGCTTGCCACTGATTCTTTATTTTTATCCAGGATTCTTATTAGATCACCAAATTTATTCTCATAAAGGCAAATGATAATGAATTTTCGGAACTTTTCATCCTTTTTTGTTGTTAATTTAGCTCTATACCAAAAATAAATCGCAATTA